>JACQVE010000147.1 GCA_016209965.1 Gemmatimonadota bacterium
CGTATCGAGGGTGCGATCCCTAGAAATTCATCCTGACCCTCCTGCCGGCCCACTCAATGGTCGGGCTCATACTGCGCCAGTTATCTGCGGGCTCGGGTGAGGGGCAGAGCCGAAGCCGCCCGGGCACTCAGCGATGCCGAGTTGCCCGGGCGCCTCCTCGTCCGGTTGCAGGTCCCGGGCT
Organism: Gemmatimonadota bacterium; assembly: GCA_016209965.1. NCBI lineage: Bacteria > Pseudomonadati > Gemmatimonadota > Gemmatimonadota bacterium. The sequence continues at coordinate 182 of JACQVE010000147.1, forward strand.
TCAGTCGATCCGGGTCACGTTTTCGGCCGCCGGGCCCTTCTGTCCCTGAACCACCTGGAACTCCACGCGCTCTCCCTCGCTCAGGGTCTTGAAGCCACTACCTTGAATCGCGCTGTGGTGGACGAAGCAATCCTTGCTGCCGTCCTCCGGGGTGATGAAGCCGAACCCCTTCTGATCACTGAACCACTTGACTCGACCGGTGGTACGCATACCGTACTCCCCTGGTGGTGGTGAAATCGGGCGCGGTAGGTCCGTACCACCAATCACCTCGAATGCGGGATAATGCCGCCCCGCGACACGGCTGGCGAAAGAGAAAAGGACCCGGGAGCAAAAGCACCCAGGTCCTCTCGTCTCTGGCTTCCAGTTGCGACCGGAAAGACTCTCGCCGCTGGTATAGTAACACGAAGGAGGATGCAGGTCAATGGGAGGCGCAGCGGTGGCAGCAGCGGCAGCAGCGCAGCAGCAGAGTGAGCAGAGCGAGGCGCAGACTGAGGCGGCGGCTGCGCGACCCCAGGCACTCGGCAGCCTATTGGTTGTTCTTGGACATGGCACGCGCGAGGGTAGCACGCAGGCTCGGGGCAGCGGTCACGTAATCGAGGCGGAGCATCTGGCAAGTTCTGAAAGGGGGAAAGACGGGTCGGCTGTGCGGCGAGCGGGGTTGGCGTTCAGGTTTCGATTTGCGCGTTGTTGTGGCCGCACCCATAGTTCTGGCTCGAGGGGATGAAGATGGGTGAGGAGCAGGTATTGAGGGCGGCATTTGTTGCGATCTTCGTCTCCACGTTGAGCGTATCGATCTGGCACCGGCGGAAGGCGCGTCGAGTGGCGGGCGCGATTCCGCGGCGCGCGGAACGTGGATGGTTGATTGTAGCGTGCGTAGGCATGGCTGCGCTGAGTGTGATCGCCGCGAACGGGGCCATGACCTCCCTCGTTGTCCTGGTCATCTCCTGCTTCCCTTCCTGGCGAAGCGGGAAGAGGCGGAACTACTTAAGATGGTTCGGCTCGGCGTACGCTGACTACATGGGCCCGGACTTCACCAACCATATCGAGGACGTCGTTTCGGAAGGCGACCGCTCCTTTGCTCGCCTGACGTATCGGGGGACGCACCGGGGCGAAGCCTTGCGCATTCCCGCCAGCGGCCGGCGCATCGAGTACGCGGGCGCCGCGCTGTTCCGCTTGCGCGACGGCCGTATCGCGGAGGCCTGGGTGCTGGGCGATGTGCACGGCCTGCTGCGGCAGCTAGGTGGGGAAGTGCGAGGTGGAGTAGGTTCCGCCGAAGGGCCAACGCGAGGGGTGGCAAGTGCGTATGCGGGGAGTCGCTTCTGGATCCCGAAAACCAGGGTGAGATCGTGTTGCCGGGAGACGACGTCGCCACGCGAGGGGCGTCGGCGCCCGCAACGCTTGCGCATCAGCGGCAAACCCGGTGAGGCGGAAATCACAACAGCGGAGTGCGCGGCATGGTCGAGGAGATCTGTGAGCTCTACGAGTTCAACCGCTGGGCGAACGCGCGGGTGCTGGAAGCCACGGCGGGTCTAAGCGGGGAGCAGTTCACGAAGGACCTGCGCAGCAGTTTCACCTCGGTTCGCGATACGCTGGTCCACATTCTGGGAGCGGAGTGGATCTGGCTCTCCCGCTGGAAGGGGGTCTCGCCCGGCGGGCTGCCGGCGGCGTGGGAGTTCCCGACCTGGGAGGCGGTGCGAGACCGCTGGCGGGAGGTCGAGACGGAGCAGACGGCGTTTGTCGCCGGCTTGGTTGAGGAGTCGTTGCAGCAGGTCATTGCCTATCGAAACACGAAGGGTGAGCCGTTCGCCTATCCGTTGTGGCAGATGCTGCGCCACGTGGTGAATCATTCCACGTACCACCGCGGGCAGGTCATCACCATGCTGCGGCAGCTCGGGGCGGCGGCGGTGGCGACGGATCTGCTTCGCTTCTACGACGAGAAGTCGCGCGCAGCAGCACCCGCCGGCGGGTAACCTGCTGGGGCGGAGCAGCGCCGAAGCAGTAAGCCGACTCGTGGCGCGGCCGGCGTGGCGGCGCGTGCTCATGGACGCGGAGGTTGCATGCGATGCCCGAAATTGCGGCAGGAAGGCTTTTGGCGCCCCGGAGAGTGCGGGCGATGGCGGTGATGCGGTCGCCAGCGGCGGTGCATAGCTCGCCGGGGTCGCGTAGCGGAGGCGGTTGCGGCACTGGCTGATCGTGCGGCCTGACAGGAGTGGGGGTGATGCTGGACCAGTCTGGAGCCGTGAGCGCGGGCGCGGGCAGCCACGAGCGGACTTCCCGGTTCCTGCTCTCGGGATTCGAGCAGGCGGTGCTGCCGCGGCTGGCGCGGTCGCTCCCGCGGCGCGTGAAGCCGGACCACCTCACCGGGCTGGGGCTCGCGGGGTCCACGGCGGTGGCGGCGGCGTACGTGCTGAGCAACCTCGACGCGCGCTGGCTGTGGGCGGCGAGCCTGTTGATAGTGGTGCAGTGGTTCGGCGACAGCCTGGACGGCACGCTGGCGCGCGTGCGTCGGGCGGAGCGGCCGAGGTACGGCTTCTATCTTGACCACCTGACGGACGCATATTCGACGCTGGCCATCGGCCTGGGGCTGGGGCTATCGCCGTACATGCTGCTGTCGGTGGGGCTGTCTGTGGTGATCGCTTACCTGATCCTTTCCATCAATGTGTACCTGGAAACGCATGTCTTCGGCGAGTTCAGCTTCAGCTACGGCAGGCTCGGGCCGACAGAGGTTCGAGTGCTGCTGATACTGCTCAATGCTGCAGCGGTGCTGGGTGCGGCGGTGCCATTCACGGTGCTGGGAGTGGGCGCGACGTTGTTCGACGTCGCCGGAGTGCTGGCGGCGCTGGGGATGCTGGGACTCTTGCTGGGGCGGGCGACGCGGAACCTGCGGCGGCTGGCGCGACTGGAGCCGCCGGCGGCGTAAGCGCCCTGGCCAGGGAGCCGGGCGCATGCGGCTGCTGGCAGGGGCCGGGCGTCTGGCGGCCGGTGCTGCCTCGTGCAGCGTCTGCCAGAGCCTCGCGCCGCATGCGCGTGCTGCCAGGGGCCGGGTGTCTGGCGGCCGGTGCTGCGGCAACTGGAGTATTGGCATGTAACCTGGCAGGCCGGATGTACTCCACCGTCGCGCTGGTCACGGGTGCGAGCTCCGGGCTGGGCCGGGCGACGGCGCTGGGCCTTGCCCGGCGGGGCGCGGCGGTGGTCATGGTCTCGCAGGATCCTGTGCGGGGCGCGGCGGCGCGCGAGGCGATCCAACGAGAGACCGGGAACGCAAATGTGGTCCTGCTGCCCACCGACCTGGCGTCACTGGGCGCGGTGCGGGGTCTGGCGGCCGAATTCCGGCGGCGGCACGAGCGGCTGGATGTGCTGGTGAACAACGCGGGCGTTTACCTGAGCCGCTGTCACATCACAGCCGATGGCTTCGAGAAGACGTTGGCCGTGAACCACCTGAGTCACTTCCTGCTAACGAATCTGCTGCTCGGCGAGCTGGCGGTTGCCGGCGGGCGGGTCATCACGGTGAGCTCGGACACCCACCGCGTGGCGCGCCTGAGCCGGTCACCGCTGGAGTCCATCCTGCGGGGTGAGGGGTGGTACAACGGGCTGCAGGCGTATGCCGACTCGAAGCTGGCCAATATTCTATTCACATTCGTGCTGGCGCGCCGGCTGGAAGGGAAGGGGGTCACAGCGAACGCCATGCACCCCGGCATCATTGCCACGCGGATCTGGGACCGGAATCGGGACCCGCTCAGCCTTATCATGCGGCTCATGAAGCCGTTCCGCCCATCGGCGCGGCGTGGCGCGAAGGCGGTAGTGCACCTGGCTCTGGATCCGGGGGTGAGGGGCGTGACGGGCCGCTACTTTCACCGCGGAAGGGAGCGGCGGGCCGCGCGGGCCGCGTATGACCAAGATTTGGCAGAGCAGCTCTGGCAGGTGAGCGCACGGCTCACGGGGCTCACGGCCCCGGCGTAGCAGGCTTCTTCGCGACCGGCTCGCTAACCGAGTCTGGTGCGCCGGACTCACCCTGGCGCGAGGGGAGGATCCGCGGCATCCTTTCCGCGGGCGCGTCCGTGACGTCCGGCTGGCCAGGCGCCCTGCCGGGGAGCGGCGCGAGGCCAATCTCTTCCTGGAAAAGGCGAGGCCATGAAGGAGCTGTATGCGGAGATCGACATCGAGGCCTCTGCCGAGCGAGTCTGGCAGGTGCTGACGGACTTCGCGGCCTACCCGGAATGGAACCCCTTCATGCGCTCGATTTCCGGGACTCTCGAGCAAGGGGGAGGTTCAGGGTGCGGATGCAGCCGGCGGACCGCCGACCCATGACGTTTGGGCCGCGGCTGCTGGAAGTGAGGCCGCCCACGCGGCTGGGCTGGCTGGGGCACTTCCTGGTGCCCGGGGTGTTCGACGGCCGGCACAGCTTCGAGATCATACCCGGCCCGCACCACCACCTGACGTTCGTGCAGCGCGAGCGGTTCACGGGGGTGCTGGTGTCGCTCCTGGCCAATGTCGTCGAGCATAACACGCTGCGGTCGTTCCACGAGATGAACGCGGCGCTCAAGGTGCGAGCGGAGGGTGGAGCGCAGGCTCCATGATGGATTTCAGGCGGGGAGAGGATCCGGCATTGGCGGCGCGGTGCACCTTTCCCAGATCCTGGCTATACGGGAACGAATCCAGGTTGGGAAGTAGCTTCCATCACTCGATGACGATGGGTAAGGGGATCCCTTTCGCTCTCCACTGGAACTGTGGAGAATGTCCGTGAATCGGGCGTTGGCCTGGCTGCCTGCCGTGCTCGCCGCGGCTGTGGTGGCGGCGGCGCCCGCTGAGGGGCAGCAGCCGCCCGGTGCGCGCGACTTCCACACGCGCTACCTCGAGCTGGTCAGTGCCGCGGGGCCAACGGACAGCGCGCGGCTGGATCGGCTGTTCTCGCTGCACTGGGAGTACACGAACACCGAATTTCCGGAGCATGCGACGTACGTAGGCTACCCGGGGCAGAACGGCCGCTGGACCGATCTGTCGCTGGCGGCCATCGAGCGGCGCAAACGGGAGCTGCGGGACCCGCTGCTGGTGCTGGAATCGATTGAGCGGTCGCGGCTGAGCGAGCGGGACCGCCTGAATTACGACCTGTTCCGGCGCAACCTCGAGGAGGCGCTCGAGGGCGCGCGCTTTCCGTCCGAGTACCTGGCCCTGACCCAGCTTGGCGGGCCGCAATACCTGGCGGACGTTATCCAGGCCATGCCCGCGGCGTCGGTGCGCGATTACGAGGACATGGTGGCGCGGCTCGAGCGGCTGCCTGCGGTGGTGGACCAAACCATTGTGCTGGTAGGGAAGGGGGTAGCCGCGGGCGTCACGCCGCCGCGCATCACGCTGCGGGACGTGCCCTCGCAAGTGCGCGGGCTGATCGGCGAGGATCCGATGGCGACGCCGCTCCTGGCGCCGTTCGCCCGTTTCCCGCCAGGGATTCCGGCGCGGGAGCAGGCAAGGCTGCGCGCCGCGGCGGCGCGGGCGTACACCGAGCGGGTGCGGCCAGCGTATCAGCGGCTGCTGGAGTATCTGACGACGAGCTACCTGCCGCGCACGCGCGAGTCGATTGCGGCGACGTCGCTTCCGGAGGGCGTGGCCTGGTACGCCTACAACGTGCGGGTACAGACCACCACGAACCGGACGCCCGCCGAGATCCACGCGCTGGGGCTGGCGGAGGTGAAGCGGATCCGTGCGGAGATGGACAGCCTGATCCGCGCGACGGGGTTCCAGGGCGGCTTTGTGGAGTTCACCCAGTTCCTGCGCACGGACCCGCAGTTCTTCTACGCGGATTCGGCCAGCCTGGTTCGGGGGTACCGGGACATTGCCAAGCGGATCGACCCCGAGCTGGTGAAGCTCTTCGGGCGGCTGCCGCGCCTGCCCTACGGCGTGACGACCATCCCCTCGTACGCGGCGAAGTCCCAGACCACGGCGTACTACCAGCCCGGTTCGCTGGAGGCGGGACGTGCGGGGAAGTTCTTCGTGAACACGTACGCGCTGGACACGCGCCCCAAGTGGGAGATGGAGGCGCTCAGTGCGCACGAGGCGGTGCCGGGGCATCACCTGCAGATCGCGCTTGCGCAGGAGCTCGAGAATCTGCCCGAGTTCCGGCGCTTCGGCAGCACCACGGCGTTCGTGGAGGGGTGGGCGCTGTACTCGGAGAGCCTGGGCCCGGGGCTGGGGCTGTATCAGGATGCCTACTCGAAGTTCGGGCAGCTCACCTACGAGATGTGGCGAGCGATCCGGCTGGTGCTGGACCCAGGCATCCACGCCTTCGGCTGGACCCGCCAGCAGGCGATCGACTACTTCAAGGCGAACAGCGCCAAGACCGAGCACGACATTACGGTGGAGGTTGACCGGTACATCGTGTGGCCCGGGCAAGCGCTGGCGTACAAGAGTGGCGAGCTGAAGATCAAGGAGCTGCGAGCGTACGCGGAGCTGGAGCTGGGTGCGGCGTTCGACGTCCGCAGGTTCCATGACCAGGTGCTGGGCGAGGGGGCGCTGCCGCTGGACGTGCTGGAGGGACGGATCCGGGAGTGGGTCGCGGCCCAGAAGGGAGCGCAGAGGCCGAAATAGAAGCTGCGGAAGGCGGCGGGGCAGCCGTTGTGCCCGGGGGTAGTGGGGCCCTTGATTGGAATGACAGGACGCGATGGCTGAGGAGGCAATGGGAAAGGAAGTTGCGACGCTGGCGGGCGGCTGCTTCTGGTGCCTGGAGGCCGTGTTCCAGGAGCTGCGCGGCGTGGAGCGGGTCGAGTCCGGGTACACGGGCGGCCAGGTCGTCAACCCGAGCTACCGTCAGGTATGCACGGGGACGACGGGGCATGCGGAGGCCGTGCAGATCACGTTCGACCCGGTGGTGATCTCGTTTCGTGAGCTGCTCGAGGTCTTCTTCACGATCCACGACCCGACGACACCGAACCGGCAGGGTGCGGATGTGGGCCCGCAGTACCGTTCAGCGATCTTCTATGACTCGCCGGAGCAGAAGGGGGCGGTGGGGGCGGTGATGGCCGAGCTGGCCGCGGCGCGGGCGTGGGACGCGCCCATCGTGACGGAGCTGGCGCCGCTGGGCGTGTTCTATGCGGCGGAGGAGTACCATCGAGACTACTACCGCCGGAATCCGGATCAGCCATATTGCCGTATTGCCATAGAGCCCAAGGTGGCGAAGCTGCGGGCCAGGTTCCTGGAGAAGCTGAGGGCCGCGCGCTGACAGGGTGGATCTTTATGGACTGGAGCAACGTAGCCCCGATGATCGTGTCCGTGACGCTCATTGTCACGATCGGCGCGGTCATCCTGCTCAGGCCGCTATCGAAGAAGCTGGGGGATTTTCTCGAGGCGGTGACGCTGGAAAAGCAGAAGGCTGGCGGGTCGCGTGACGAGGGATTGCTGCGGCAGGAGATGGCGCGACTCGAGACGCGGCTGAGCGTGGTCGAGGAGCGGCTCAATTTTGCCGAGTCGCTGCTGACGGGCAGGGGACCCGCAGATGCGGGGGAACTCCCGGCCGGGGGGAGCCCGGAGTCAGTGGCACCAGCGGCCGTGGGCCGCGCCACGGAGGGTTGAGCGATGCCTCGGGTCAGTGACCGTGTTGCGGGGGCGGCGCCGGAGGCTTCGGGGACCGGCGTGGAGATGGGCATTCTAGCGAAGGGGTTGCTCTCGCCGCGCTTCGGTGTCACGGAGCACGGCCGCGAGGTGGCGGTGATCGAGTGTGCCTCCTTGCGCGAGCGAGCGAAGCTGCAGGTGGGTGGCGCGCGCTATACGATGTGTGGGAAGGGTTTCTTCCAGGGCGACTTCGTCCTCGAGGGGGACGGGCGGACGCTGGCCGCAGCGGCGCGAACGGGTGTGTTTCGCTGCAGCTACCGGGTGCGGGCGGGCGACCGGCAACTGACGTTGCGCCCGGGCTCCTTCTTCGGCCGGGTCTACCGGCTGTGGCACGGGGATCGGCCGGTGGGCTCGATCCGGCGCACGGGGCTCTTCAGGCTGGATGCCGCCGCAGAATTCCCTTCAGACCTGCCGCTCGAGATCCGAGTCTTCCTCGCGTTCCTGGTGCTCATGGCGTGGCGGCGTCAGGCTCGATCGGGGGGTGGCGGCTGAGCCCTGGGCTGAGGCACTCCCCGACGGTTGGCGCTGGCGCGGCTCCGGGCGGGCCCGACCGGCCGCGCCGCGGTCAGCCCCCGATCATTTCGGCTCCACGCGCCTGGCGGGAAAGATGCCGTTCGGCTGCTTGAAGACTGCTTCCACGACCTGCCCCTTCGCGTCCAGCGTGAACCTCACGCTGTAGCCCGTAACCCCCTTCAGCCGGAACGTGTTGTTGCGCGCGGGCAGGAGCTCGTAGGTGGGCTGGCCCGGAACGGTCACCGTGAGCACACTGCCCTTGACTGTGAAGGTGGCCTGGGCGCTGCCTAGCGAATAGGTCCCGACCAGGCGCTGCAGGTAAGCGGGGTCGGAGAGCTGGGCGTCCGGCCTGCGCTTGAACATGACGGACTCGACCAGCGGCTCGAAGGGCGCGGATACGCCGTCTACCTCGCCCTCGAGGTTGGTCAGGAACATGATCTTGAAGTTGCGGAACGTGCGGTCGGCCGGGTTCTCGAGGCCGTTGAACACCTCGTAATGCCAGTGTTCGAGCGGCGTCTCGATGCGGTTGTAGCTCATGACCAGGCGGTTGGCGGAGTGCTCAATCGTGAGGGTGCCGTATCCCGGGTGCGCGTACTCGCCGGCGTATTCGGCCAGCGGGTGTGCGGGCCTGGTGCCGGCGCGCCGCTCGGCGGGCGCCCGCTTCTCGCCCTCCTTCTGGACGGCACGGCCGGCCTTGCGCTTGGCCAGCAGCTCGGCGTTCCAGTCCTTAACGGGCATGGCGAAGAGGCGGTCGGCGAGGTTGCGGACGACGATCTCGGGGAGCGGCGTCGCGCTCTTGTTGCTCAGGACGACGACGCCCGTGGCAGCACGCGGGAACAGCGCGACAAGGGCGCTGAAGCCGTCAATGTTGCCGCCATGCGCGACGCGCAGATGGCCGCGGTAGCCATCGACGAACCAGCCCATGGCGTAGCTGGGCGGTGACAGTTCCGGCTCGGCCGGCACGGCTCGCAGCGCGATCTGCGGCGTGTGCAGCTCGTCCAGGGTCGACTTGCCCAGCAACTGCGTGCCCCCCGCCTTGCCGCTGTTCAGGTGCAGCAGCAGCCACCGGATCATGTCCTCGATGTTGGAGTTGATGGAGCCGGCGGGGCCAATGCCGGTGTCGATGGGGCGGAACGGCAGCCTGAGCAGTGAGTCGTTCTTCTCGCCGTACGGCTCGGCGAAGTCCGCCGCCTTCTGCGACGCGAAGACCGAGAAGTTGCTGGAGTTCATGCCCAGGGGTTGGAAGATGAGGTCGCGCACGGCATCTTCCCAGCTCTTCCCCGTCAACCGGCTCACCAGGTGGCCCGCCAGTGCATACATCATGTTGTTGTACTGGAACTCCTCGCGCAGCCCTTTGCTGGAGCCGAACGCGGGCATGCGGCTGACCAGTGCTGCGGGGTCCAGTTCGGCGTTGTTGTACCACGCCAGGTCGTGGCGCGGCAGGCCGGAGCGGTGCGTCACCATGTCCCGCGGCGTGAGGTGCGCAGTAGCGTACTCGTCCTGCAGGCGCAGCTCGGGGATGTAACGGGTGACGGGCGCGTCCCACTCGAGCTTGCCCTGGTCCACCAGCCGGCCGAGCGCGAAGGTGGTGAAGGCCTTGGTGGACGAGCCGATGGCGAAAAGTGTGCGCGTGGTGACGGGGAGCTTCTGTTCGACGTCGCGCTGGCCGAAGCCGCGGGCGAGAATGACCTGGCCGTCGCGGACGACGCCGAGGGCCAGGCCGGGGACGAGCCAATCCTTCATGGCCTCGGCCACCCACTCGTCGAAGCCTGCCAGCGCGTCCGCGGCGGCGGCGGCGGGGTCGGCGGCACGTTCCAGAGCGAAGGTGAAGCTCTGGCCGCCCTGGGTGAACGCGCCGGCAATGCCGCCGCCATTCGGGGCGAGCACGCCGCGGAAGGAGGGGTTGCCGGGGACGCCGGCTATCTCGAAGGCGACGCTGTCGCTGGCGACGCGCACATTGGCGAGGGGCAAGTCGCGCGCGCCCTGCTGCGGGATCGAGATGTCGCCGGACCAGTTCTCGCCGGAGCGGGCCAGGTCAATATCAATGGCGAGCTCAGTGCCGGGCAGCTTGATGGCTCCCTTCCAGTGGCCGGCAGCGCGGTGCGCCTCCTGCGCGTGCAGTGCGGGTGCCGCCAGGAGCAGGGCCAGCACGATCAGGACGTGGGGGCGTGGTGTGCTTCGGAAGACGGACGGGCTCATGTGAGAATCTCCGGGTTTCGTAAGCTGGTGCCGCCAAGGGCGCTCCGGCACGGGGGTCTGCCCTTCGGGGGAGCTGCGCGATGGCGCGCCCACCGGCCCCCTCCGTTCCCCGCCCACCGCCTCCACCCCTGGCGCTCCGCTCCCCTCAGGGCAGACCCCCGCGCCGTCGCTTGTGGTCGCGGTAGGCGTGGGGGATGTGCCCTCTAGGGAAGCTCCTACTCCTTCGGACTGGCCGCTTTCCTGGCCTGCGCCGCGAAGTCGCCGGCCTTGATAACCGAGATCTTCCTGGGGTCGATGTGCCGGCGCATGGTATCGAGCACCTGCTGGGGCGTCAGGGCGGCGATCTTCTTCTCGAGGTCCGCATCGAAGGCAAGCGTCCGGTCCAGGTAGAGGGCGTTCGAGAGCATGGAGGCCAGGCTGCGGTCCTGGGCGCGGGTGACCTGCCGCGACTGGAGGTAGCCCTCCTTGGCCTTCTGCACTTCGTCGGGGTTGAACCCGTCCCGGAGCGCGCGCTCGAGTTCCTCGCGGACCCCGGTCTCGACGCGGCCTGCGTTCTCCGGCGCGTAGATGGCGTAGGTGCCGAAGGTGCCGCTCCGATCAATGGCGTGCGCCGAGAGGAAGGAGCCGACGCCGTAGCTCAGGCCGTCCTTCTGCCGCAGGCGGGTGGCGAGTCGCGAGTTGAGAAAACCGCCGCCCATCATGTAGTTGCCCAGCACCAGCGCGGCGTAGTCCGGGTCGTCGTCGCGCAGGTTCAGGTTGAGCCCGGCCAGGAGCCAGGCGTTGGGCTTGTCGGGCGTCTCGATGCTGATGTTGGCGGCCTCGACATCGCGGTACGGCCCGGCGATCCGGACGAAGGGCGCAGTGCTCTTCCAACTGCCGAACAGTTCGCCGGCGATGTTCGCGACCGCGCCGGCGTCGAAGTCACCAACCACGGCCATTTCGCCGGCATTGGCGCCATAGAAGTCCAGGTAGAAGTGCCTGGCCTGTTCGAGCGTCACGGCCGTGGTGGCCGCGATCTCCTCCTCGACGGTGGGCGTATAGCGGGCGTGGCCCTTGGGCCAGGGGCCGAGGTGGCGGCTGAACGCGTTGAAGGCGTGGACCTGCGGATCGGACTTCTGCTCTTCGAGGTTGGCCAGCCGCTCCTGCTTCAGCTCGCCGAACTCCTTGGCATCGAACGCGGGCTCGCGCAACACCTCGCCCATGAGGCGCAGCACGGCCGGCAGGTTGGGGCCGACGGTCTCGATGGAGACCGTGGCCTGGGTCACGCCACCGCTCACGAAGACGCGGGCCTTGAGCCGGTCGAATTCGTCCTCGAGCTGCTGGCGCGTCCTGCTCCGGGTGCCGCGCATGAGCATACGGCCGGCCAGGCTGGCGGCGGGCCAGCGGTCCTGCAGCGCCTGATCGCTGCCGTAGCGCAAGTTGATCTGGGCGATGACCGCCTCGCCGCGCGTCTTCTTGGGCAGGAGCGCGAGCTTGAAGCCGTTGGGCAGCGCGGAACGCGTGGTGCGGGCATCGATGTTGGCGGGCGACGGGTCGAACGCCTCGCCCGCGACCAGCGTGGTATCGCCACGGTAGTCTTTGACCAGCGCAGCAACATCCGGCGCGGCCGGGATCTCTGCGCGCTCGGGCTGCTGCTCCGGGTAGAAGAGCCCGAGCGTGCGGTTCGATGGCTTGAGGTAGGCGGCGGCAACACGCTGGACGTCCGCGGGCGAGACCTTCTTAAGCCGGTCGCGGTGGAGGAAGAGCAGGCGCCAGTCGCCGATGGAAGCCCACTCGCTGAGCTGCAGCCCCACGCGGTCGGACTGCGTTAGCGTGAGCTCGATCTCCTTGAGCAGCTTGGTGCGGGCGCGGTCGACTTCCTCGGCCGTGGGCGGGTTCTTGACCACGTCGTCGATGGTGCGGGTGAGGGCGACGCGCGCGCTGTCCAGCGGGTCTTCCGTGCGCACTTCCGCGTAGACAATGAGGGCGCCGGGCTCGTGCAACTGGAAGTTGAAGCCGCCAATGGTGGCGGCCTTCCTGGTCTCGACCAGCGCCTTGTAGAGGCGGCCGGAAGGCGAGTCGCCCAGCACCTCGGTGAGGATATCGATGGCGGCGTAGTCCTCGTGGGAGCCGGGCGGGACGTGGTAGACGGCGTTCACGACCTGGAGGTCGCCGACGCGGCGGAGCGTGACCAGGCGCTCGCCATCCTGCGTGGGCTCCGCGGTGTAGGTGGGCCAGAGGATGTTATCGCCCGTTCGCTTGGGTCGGGGGATGCGGCCGAACTTCTGCTCGATCAGTTCGAGCGCCTTCTTCTCGTCGAACTTGCCGGCCACCACCAGCATGGCGTTGTCCGGCTGGTAATACTTGCGGTAAAAGGCCTGCAGCCGGTCGATGGGCACGTTCTCGATGTCCGAGCGCGCGCCGATGGTGGACTTGCCGTAGTTGTGCCAGAGGAAAGCCGTGGACATGGCGCGCTCGAGCAGCACGACGAAGGGGTAGTTCTCGCCGGCCTCGAACTCGTTGCGGACCACGGTCATCTCCGAGTCCAGGTCCTTCTTGGCGACGAAGCTGTTGACCATGCGGCTGGCCTCGAGATCGAGCGCCCAGGCCAGGTTCTCGTCGGTGGCGGGGAAGGTCTCGAAATAGTTGGTGCGGTCGTACCAGGTAGTGCCGTTGGGGCGGGCACCGCGCTCGGTCAGCTCCTGCGGGATGTTGGGGTGCTCGGGCGTGCCCTTGAACAACAGGTGCTCGAGCAGGTGCGCCATGCCGGTCTCGCCATAAGCCTCGTGGCGCGAGCCGACGAAGTACGTGGCATTGACCGTGGCGGTGGGCTTGGTCGCGTCCGGAAAGAGCAGGACAATGAGCCCGTTGGGCAGCCGGTACTCGGTGATCCCCTCGACAGTTGCGCCCTTGAGCGCCTTGACGGCCGGCGCCTTCGCGGCCGCGGCCTTCGGTCTGGCCTTGACGGCGGCGGACGGCTTGTCCTGGGCGAAGACAGGCGACGACGGCGCTGCGACGAGCAGCGCGCCGAGGAGCAACGCGCGCGAGACGCGGCTCAGGGCAGCAAAATGCGCGATCAGCATGGGGGCCTCTACGGGAAGAGTGGTAGACGGTTGCCTGCGTTCGACACCGCTGCGGTGCAGGATGGTTGGTGCCGGGCGCAAAATAGTGGGAGCGCCGCCCGGTCCGCCACTCCGGGGTGTTTACTTCGGGTGGGCACGGGCGCGCCGTCGCTTACGGGTGGGCACGGGCGCGC
>JACQVE010000148.1 GCA_016209965.1 Gemmatimonadota bacterium
CCCAAGTCCAGCGTGCTGCCCAAGCCCTTCCAGATCAACCAGCTACACAGCCGAATCCAGGAGCTGTTGGGGCGCTGACGCCAAATGTGAGCGCGGCCGGGCGCTGCACTCGCGTGGTGCCGCAGGACCGCTCCGGCAAGCCTCCATGGGGGCGCGGGGCGCCCGGAGTTTGAACCCGGCGCGCCTCCCGGCTAGATTGCGCCCCCGATAGCCACTCGGCACCCCCATGCTCCCGGACCACCCATGTCCGACCTGATCTTTCAGGCGCACTCCGGGCTGCGCTACCTGGTTCTGCTCGCGGCGGCTGCCATGGTGGTTTACGCGCTGCAGGGCTGGATGAGGCGTCAGCCCTATGACCGGGCCGCCGCGCTGCTGGGCCGGGGCTTCCTGGGACTGCTCGATGTGCAGCTCCTGCTCGGCATCCTGCTGCTGTTCCTGCGTCCCTTGTACCCCGCGCTGAGCGGGCACGTGAGCCTCATGCTGCTGGCGGCTGCGGCGGCGCATGGCGCCTCGATCGCCAACCGGCGCCGCCCCGCTGAACAGAAAAGCTTTGCCCTGGCACTGGCCGGGAGCGCCGGCGCACTGCTGCTGCTGATGGCCGGCATCCTGGCGATCGGCCGCGCCGTTGTCTGATTCACCCGGAGGAATCTCCATGCGACGTCATTGGCTGCACACCGCGCTACTGGCGGCGGCCACCGCGAGCGCAGCGGGCGCGCAGACCACCCCCACGGAGCGACAGGCGGCCGCCGAGGTGCTCCGGCAGATCGACGCTCTCGAAGCGCGCATCCAGCCGGCACGCTTCGCCGAGCGGCTGAGCAGCCGCCGGGACCCGGCCCGCGATCAGCTCCTCAGGCGAGTCGAGGAGCTGTGGAAGGGCGGACTCCAGGACCTCAGCGACTGGATCGGCCACCACCCCGAAGTAGGTTGGCAGGAGCGCCTCGCGCTAGACACGCTCACCAGGGTGCTGAGGAATCTCGGGTTCCGGGTCGAGACCGGCGTCGCAGGACTCGAGACGGCGTTCGTCGCGAGCTGGGACTCGCCCGCGGGCGCCGCCGGCCCTACGCTCGGGCTGATCGGCGAGTACGACGCGCTGCGCGGCACGCAGGGCCCCTTCCATGGCGATCAGCACAATGCGCAGACGCCCGTCTCGATGGCGGCGGCCGCGGCACTGGCCGAGCACATGACGCGGGCGCGCGTGCCCGGGCGCATCATTATCTACGGCACGCCGGCGGAGGAGGTCGGGCCACCGGCCAAGACCATCATGTGGAAGGCCGGCGTGTTCCGGGGCGCGGACATCCTGGTGCGCAGCCACGCCACCACGCAGACGGCCCGGGGACGGGCGGGCTTCGGCGTGTGCTGCCTCAACATCAACGAGGTGAAGTACGTCTTTACGGGACGGCCGGCGCACCAGCTCTCCTCCTGGAACGGCCGGAACGCGCTGGAGGCGGCGGTCATGTTCTACACGGCGGTGGACCGGCTGCGCTCGACGTTCCGGCCGGAAGCCTCGATCCAGGGCGTGATCCCCGAGGGCGGCGTGGCACCCAACGTGGTCCCGGACCGCGCCGTCGTCGACTACTACATTCGCTACCCGGACGAGGTCTACCTCGAGCACATGACCCGCATGATCGCGGATGCCGCGCGGGGCGCGGCGCTGGCCACGGGCACACAGGTCGAGATCGAGCCCTACGGCGAGTATCGGGACGGCATCTCGCTGGGCACGCTCGAGGAGCTGGCCTTTGCCTACGCGCGCAAGCTGGGCGCGCCCAGGCTGAACGCGGAGCCGCAGCGGCCGCGCGGCTACGAGGAGACGGGGTTCGTGACCCGCGACATCCCGGGAGTGGGCGTCAGCGTCTACAGCTCGAGGGCGCCCAACCACACCTACGAAATGCTCGAGGACGCCTTCACCGACGTGGGGCACACCGCCTTCCTCTTGGACGCGCAGATCATGGCCGCCGTGCTCTATGACTTCCTCGCCTCGCCCGAGTTGCGGCGGACGGTGAAGGAAGAGCACCAGGCGCTCGCCGGTCTGCTCGCCCGCTACCATGAGGAGCTGCGGAAAGTCTACGCGCCGGAGCTCGCCCCACCGGCCCAGCAATAGGAGATCCGCCATGAGGTGCCCTGTGACGAAGCCCAGGCACACCGCAACGCTGCTCGTGCCGGTCCTGCTCTGCGCCGCCCCCGCGGCGGCAGCCATGCAGGCCCCGGTGGCAGCCCGCCCCGCCGGGGAGACGGGCGCAGCAACGGGCGCGGTGCGGGCGCCGGTCGACATCCAGGAGTGGACCGTGCCCTGGGAGAACACGCGGCCCCGGGATCCCTTCGTGGATCGCCAGGGGCGGGTCTGGTTCGTGGGGCAGACCGGCCACTACCTGGCCTACCTGGATCCCAGGACGGGCGCCTTTCAGCGGCACGAGCTCGAGCCGGGCACGGGGCCGCATAACCTGGTGGTAGACGACGCCGGCATCGTCTGGTACGCGGGGAACCGGGCCGCTCACATCGGCAGGCTCGACCCCAAGACCGGCGCCATGACCAGGTACCCCATGCCGGACCCGGCCGCTCGCGACCCGCACACCCTGGTGCTGGACCGGGCCGGCGACCTCTGGTTCACGCTGCAGGGCAGCAACTTCGTGGGCAGGCTGGTCACCAGCACGGGCGTGGTGCGGCTCGTGCCCGTGCCCACCCCCCGCGCCCGGCCGTACGGCATTGCGCTGGACTCGAAAGGCCGGCCCTGGATCAACCTGTTCGGCACCTCGAAGCTGGGCACGGTCGATCCCGTGACCTTCCAGATCCGGGAAATCGAGCTGCCCCGAGGCGAGGCGCGCAGCCGGCGTATCGCCGTGACGGCCGATGACCGGATCTGGTACGTCGACTACGCGGAAGGCTTCCTGGGCCGCTTCGACCCGGTGAGCGGCGCGTTCCGCGAGTGGCCCATGCCAGGCGGCCGCGACAGCCGCCCCTACGCCATGGCAGCGGATGACCGGGGGCGGATCTGGTTCGTGGAAACAGGGCCTAAGCCCAATCGCCTGGTCGGATTCGACCCCGCGAGCGAGGAGTTCTTCAGCATCACCGAGATCCCCAGTGGCGGGGGCGCCGTGCGCCACATGGTCTTCCACAAGCCCACGCGCGAGCTCTGGTTCGGCACGGACACGAACACCATCGGGCGGGCAAAGCTCCCCTGAGCAGCAGCTCCGGCGCCGGCGTTCCTTGCCGGCGCAACCGGGCCCCGCGCCTTGTGCGCGAAACCCGGCCACCATGGCGTCAAAACCATCATGATTTATACACCGTACTCGACTGCGGCGGCCTGGGGGTGCGCAGGCTTCCGTGATTCCCCGGGTAGGCCTTGCGGGGCCGCGCCACCAATGCAAGTATTGCTTCACCTCAGGAGCATCAAACGTTTGTGTTGTTCGTCTGACACCCTCATGACGGTGAACCTTGGAATTGAGCGGCCAGAATCAGGGGGAACTGGAGGCTGCGCTCGCCCGGACCGAAGCCGATGCCGAGGCTTCGGCGCACGCAGCGGCGGCCGTAGTGAAAGCGAGCAGACAGGCCAGGACAGCGGCGGCGGTCGGATCAATTCGGGACATGCAGAAAGCGCTCGCGGCGGCCGAGCAGCTTGCCGACGCATTGCGTGACTCCGTGCGGACTCTCCGCTCGGGCTGGAGCTTCGACGAGCGGCAATATCTGGAGTCCGGCGCGTACACGGCCGAACTGCTGAGAGCCGCCGAAGAGCGCGGCGTCCGCCTCCTCGAGCAGGACGAGCGCATCCTCAGCTACCCGTCGGTCGTGCGCGTGCTCCCGGCCGAGGGCGCGATCGAGATCGACCGGAAGCGCGAGCGCGGGATCCGTCCTTCGGTCGTGGCCACGCACTTGAAAGAGCGGCAGCAGAAGCAGCCCCGCTTCAAGCCGGAGCAGTTTCTGGAGGCCCTTTTCCGCGCCTACCGACTAGCGCTCGAAGAGAAAAAGCGCTCGATGGGAGCCACGGTTCGGCTGCTCGGCATCTATCAGATCCTCACGCTCCTGCCCGGTCAGACGCGCGAGTACTCGAAGCAGGAGTTTGCGCGCGACATCTACCTCCTCGACGAGAGTGATGCCAAGGCGACGGGCGAGGGGTACCGCCTCAGCTTCCCGGCCGCCACGGGCACCAGGACGACCGGCGCCCTCACGACCGTGACCAAAGCCGGGAGGCTCAAGATGTACTACGGGATCTCCTTCCGCGCATGATTCGGCTCGAGGACTACCTCGCCTTCGCCCGCTCGGAATACCTGGGCGACTTCATCCGTGCCGGCGGTGCCGCGGTCAAGTTCGTCGTCCCCTCCGCTGGCGCCTCGGCCACGGACGTGCACGCCGGCCTGGAAGAGGCCGCCCGAGAGCATGGTTACGTCTATGCCCAAGTCAACGCGAACGACGTCAAGGTCCACATGATCGATAAAGTTTTCCACGCCATCGCGCTGCAGGTGCCATGGAATGACCTTGCCCACTCCGTAGTGGTGCGCAGCCTGGCGGGGCTGGGCTTTCGTTTGCCTGAGGACCAAACTGACCTTTCGCTCGACATCGTCGCCCGGATCAACGACTACGACCCGAACGAGATCCGCCTCGAGTTCAACCGCCGCCTTCAGCAGGAGATCTTCCGGGATTACGAGATGGCGCAGGAGTTCCGCATCGCCATGATCCGGCTCTGCCAGGCGCACGTGGACGGGAGCGCCTCCGTTCAATACGCGCGCGCTGCAGTCGTCGACTGGCTCAGCGGCTCGCTGCGGGCGATATCGACCCTCAAGCCCGCGGGCATCTACCAGAAGATCGTACGCCACAACGCCCGGCACATGCTCTTCTCGCTGGCGCGGTGGCTGACGAAAGCAGGCCGGAGCGGGCTGGTGCTGGACCTCGATATCGGGCGCTTGGCGGTCAGCCGCCGGCTCGCCGAGGACGAGGGGTTCCACTACTCTCGTGCAGCGGTGCTGGATGTATACGAAGTGCTGCGCCAGCTTATCGATGCCACGGACGAGCTCACGTCGTGCTTCGTGCTGGTGGCCTGCGCTCCCGAGTTCCTCAACGATTTCAGTCGCGGCCTCGAAGTCTACCAGGCGCTCAAGCTGCGCATCTGGGATGAGGTGCACGACCGGCGCCGCACCAACCCGCTTTCCGCGCTGATCCGGGTCTCGCCCAGCGCGGAGCCGTGGACCGTGCCCGCATGAACCCAGACCGTGTCACGCAACGTCGAGCGATCGAGGCGCTGCGCTCCGGGGTCCCCAACCGCGACGCGGTCCGCGCCCTTGGCTCGACCCAGCTCTCCATCGAGCGGCAATTCGAGGAGAAGCTCGACGCGGTGCGTTCGGGAGGACCGGCCGGCGGCCTCCTGGTCGGCGGCGACTTCGGGTCCGGGAAGTCGCACCTTCTCGAGTACCTCCAGCACAAGGGGCTCGAGCAGGGCTTTGTCACCAGCAAGATCGTCATCAGCAAGGAGACGCCGCTCCACGACCCAACGAAAGTCTTCCGCTCGGCCGTTGCCAACGCGCTCGTGCCGGACCGGCGCGGTGCGGCGCTGACGGAGATCTCGCAAAAGCTGCGCTTCGACAGCCCGCGTTACGCCGAATTCAATGAGTGGGTGAATACAGCGGAGTCCAGCCTGAACGAGCGCTTCGCGGCCACGCTGTTCCTCTTCCAGAACCTACGGACGGATCTGGAGTTTATGGAGCGCATCATCCGTTTCTGGTCTGGAGACCCGATTACGGTGGGCGAGCTCAAGCGCAAGCTTAGGGAAGCCGGCGAACCGGCGACCTGGACCTTGCCTAAGGTTTCGGCGCGCGATCTCTCTCTCCAGCGTTTCCGCTTCGTGGCGCGCCTCATTGCCGCGGCGGAGTACGCCGGCTGGGTCCTGCTCTTGGACGAGGTCGAGCTGATCGGCCGCTACTCGCTCCTCCAGCGAGGACGCTCCTACGCCGAGCTGGCGCGCTGGATCGCCGGCTTCGAGGCTGAGCCGCTCGCCGGGCTGACGGCCGTGCTGGCCATCACCAGCGACTTCGATCAGGCTGTGCTCCTCGATAACAACGACCGGGAGAACGTGCCGAACCGCCTGCGCGCGCGCGACAACCCGGCCGACGACCTCGCCGCCACCCGGGCCGAGCAGGGGATGCGCATTATCGAGCGGAGCCTTATCCCGCTCGAGCGGCAGGACGAGCGGGCGCTCGACGAGACGTATCGGAAGGTTAAGCGGATCCATGCCGAGGCGTACGGCTGGCAGCCGCCGGACGTGCGGGGCGCCCAGGAGCTGACGTCGCGCAGTATGCGGGAGTACGTGCGCTCCTGGATCCACGAGTGGGACCTCCGCCGGCTCGACCCGTCCTACGCGCCGCACATCGAGGTCGAGCAGATCGAGACCGACTACGCCGAGAGCCCCGAGCTCGAGACGCCGCCCGAAGGCGAGGTCGAGGAGTCTGAGCCCTGACCATGCCCATCCACTTCCGGGACGCCGAACAAATCGAGAGCCTCGGCTCCGCCGGCTTTCTCCGCTTCCTGCCCCTCGACAATGACGGCACATACCTCGGCGCCCTCTTCCTCGTCAACGCGCGGAGTGAACCGCTCGAGTTCAGCTACAACCGCATCGATGTCCCGCAACGGTTCCTGTGGCGGAAGCAGGATCTCCGCCGCCACATCGCGCGACGCCTCGCCGCCTCGCTATTCGAGATCTGCCCGCGCGTCCCCTCCGTGCTGCTCTGCCTCGCCGACGAAGTCGAAGTAGAGCTGTTCAGCGAGGAACTCGAGCTCTCGGTGCCGGCCGCGCGGCTGGCCGCCGGGACCTCGCCCGTCGGACAGGCGGCGGGCGAGGAGCGGGAGGTGCTGTCGGAAGACGAGCCGGTCCAGGTCTTCTGGATCGGCGGGCGGCCACCCGACGAGGCGCCGGCGCGCCGCATGGTCCTTCGCCTCGCCGCGCGCGGGCTCTTGATCGAGCCCTTCGAGCGCGCCGCCACGGGTCTGCGGGAAGTGTATCGTCTGGAGGCGAAAGAAGATGAAGGGGTGGTGGGCTCCACGACATCGGCCTAGGCGACGCAGCCTGCTCGACCGTCTCGTGCCGCCCGAGCCGGCGCGCGTTGGCGCACCCAGGTTCGTGCAGCTGACCGCTCCCAGACTCAGTACCCCTCGCCAAGCGGCTCTGGCGTGGCCGCGACCGGCGGAGGCTGGCGCCCTCGAGGCAGCCGGATCGCTTGCTGGGACCGCTTCCCTACCTCTTCGTATCCATTCCTCGGGCTCCGGCACCGTCCGGTTGGACGGCGGCATGGCGCGCGCCCCGACCGCCCGCGCGCCACATCGTGCACGCGGCGTGGAGTGGCGGGAATTCCCAGAGCGTGAGCCGGGACCTCCGCCGGACAAGCCCGAGCCGCCCGCGGAGCCCTCGCTCGCCGACCGGCTCCTTCGCCTCCTTCAGCCACCCCTGGGAAGCTATCTCGCCCGCCAGTCCGCCATCGAGTGGCCCGGCCACTTCTTCCCCTACCAGCGCGAAGGGGTCCGCGCCCTCGTCGAGCGCGAGGCACTGCTCTTGGCCGACGACATGGGCCTCGGAAAGACGGTGCAAGCCGCGGCAGCGCTGCGGATCCTGCTCCACCTCCGCCGCGTCGAGGCGGTGCTCCTCGTCGTTCCCGCGGGACTTATCACACAGTGGCAGCGGGCGCTGCGCGACTGGGCGCCCGACTTGCGCGTGAGCACCGTTCGCGGTCTGGCCCAGGAACGGGCATGGCAGTGGCGGGCGCCAGCGCACCTGTACCTCACGAGCTACGAGACGCTGCGGTCTGATTTCACCGAGAACCCTCAGTGCCCGCCGAGACGCCGCGTCTGGGGCGTCGTCCTGCTGGACGAAGCGCAGAAAATCAAGAACCGCGACGCGGAGATCAGTGCCCTCTGCAAGCGGCTGCCGCGGCGCCGCGCCTGGGCGCTCACCGGGACCCCACTCGAGAACCGGGTCGAGGATCTCGCCTCAATCTGCGAGTTCCTGACCCCGTGGGAAGAGCCCGCACCGCCGCTGCGGCTCACGCCCGGCGCCGGGTTGCTCGCTCGCCATGCCAGCCTTCAACTGCGCCGCAAGAAAGGCGACGTCCTCACGCACCTGCCGCCGAAGACCGTCGTCGAGGCCGCGCTCCCGCTTGGGCCCGTGCAGCGAGAGAGCTACGAGCGCGCCGAGCGCGACGGCGTCATATGGCTCCAGGAGCTCGGCGCCATGGCCCGGATCGCGCATGTCCTCGAACTGATCACCCGCCTGAAGCAGATCTGCAACTTCTGCCCTGTGACGGGGGAGTCGGCGAAGCTCGAGGACCTGGCGGAGCGGCTCGAGGCACTCGCCGCGCAGGGGCACAAGGCGCTGGTGTTTTCCCAGTACGCGGACGAACGCTTCGGCGTCCGCGCCATCGCCCGGCGGCTCGAGCGCTTCCGGCCCATTGCCTATGTCGGCGACCTCTCCTCGCGCGAGCGTGACCACGCCATCGCCGCGTTCAAGCAGCGGCGGGACAGCCGCGCGTTCATTCTCTCGCTCCGCGCGGGCGGGCAGGGCCTCAATCTGCAGGAGGCGTCTTACGTCTTCCACTTCGACCGCTGGTGGAACCCCGCGACCGAACGCCAGGCGGAGGACCGCGCGCACCGGCTCGGGCAGCTCCTGCCGGTGACGGTCTACAAGTACACGTGCGAAGGGACCATCGAGGAACGCATCGAGGCCGTCCTGCGCGGCAAGCAGGCGCTGTTCGACCATCTTGTGGACGACGTCTCGATCGACCTCGCCCAGCACCTGACGCCTGACGAGCTCTTCGGCCTCTTCGGCCTCGAACCGCCGCCACGCCGCGCCGCACCACCCGCGCCGACGCCGGCCACTTACACCGCAATGTCGGGCGAGGAGTTCGAGCGCCATATGGCCGACGTCCTCAGGCGGCTCGGCTGGTTCGTGGTCAAGACCGCGCGCACGCGGGACGGCGGCATCGACCTCAGGGCCAGCAAGACGGACCCGACGGGCCTCGAGACGCTGCTCTACGTCCAGTGCAAGTGCCAGCAGGCACCAGTCGGCGTCCACATCGTGCGCGAGCTGAACGGCGTGCTCGAGCGCGGGGTCCAGGGCGTGGTCGCCGCGCCGGGCGGCTTTACGGCCGACGCGCGCGCCTTTGCCGAGGCGTGCGGGATCAAACTCTGGGACGCCGAACGGTTGAGAGCACTTGCGGAAGAAACGCGTGATCATGGCAGCTAGCGGCCAAATGCGTCGAGGTAGGTACCCTGGGCGCGCCAACGCTCGCAAAGCTTCTCGGGGCTAGGGCGTTGGCCGACAAACATGTTGCCGCCTACACGGCGGCCAAGCACGCCGTGATCGGCTTCACGCGCGCCGCCGCCGCGGAGGTTGCGGGCACCGGCGTGACAGTTGAACGCCGTCTGTGAGGTCGTGCACGCCGTGTTCACGTTGTGTGACGACGCCGCGGCCGGCATCAACGGGCAATCCATCGTCGTCGACGCTGGAGCGCCATCGCGCCGGCCACCTGCTCGGCTCGAAGAGCACCGCGCTGGCCTCGGCGGCCACTCGCTCAAATGGCAGTCAGCCGGCGGCCTGGCAAACGCGATGTCGCTCGAATCGTGTAGCGCAAGCCGAAGTAGCACGCGGATCAGTATCCTTCGTAATCCTTCGTGCCAATCGACCATTCGTCCTGCCGGAGCGTTAGGTGGCCGCAGTCCTCACTCGCGGTACCCGGGACGTGGCGCTCAACCAGCCCGTCCGGGTTGCGCGGTGGGAACGCGCTGAGTAACCTGCTCTGAGCTCCGGATTGGGCAACGCTCGCGAAGATTGAAAGGATGCGGCGGCCCCCATGACGGCCACGGAAGCGATTCAAACAATTCGCGAGCGCATCGAGCGGGAGTTCCAGCCGGAGCGGGTAGTCCTCTTCGGATCCTACGCGCGCGGCACAGCGCAGCGCGGCAGCGACGTCGACATCCTCGTCGTCTTGCGCGAAGTCGCGGACAAGCGAGCGGCCGCGATCGCCATCCGCCGCTCCCTCGTGGATCTCGCCATCGCCAAGGATATCCTCGTCTCAACGCCGCAGGAAATCGCCGAGCGCGGCCACCTGGTGGGCACCGTGCTGAGATCGCCACTGCGCGATGGGAAAATCCTGTATGAGCGCGGCTGACCCAGTGTCGGAGGCCCGCCGGTGGCTGCCTTACGCCGAACACGCTGAGCTGACCGAATGGGCCGTCGAGGCGCAGGATCCGGGAGCTTGGCCAGAGCCCACGGAAGAGGACGCGCGCCGTGCGGTGGAACAGGCGCGGGATGTGGTGGACTCCGTGCCGGCGGAGATCGCCCACCGAATCGAGACGAAACTGGAGGAATAGAAACGGCCGCGCTCACGCGTGCACCTCTTCTGACCCCGGTCGTGCAGCTACCGGTACTTGAGACCCTCGTACGCGGCGACATCGTCGGGGACAACGGGCGCGTGAGACGCTCGACCCATCAGCAGGGCGCGCATTCGCCCGTGCGGGTCCTGCCCTGCGGTGTCACCTTTCCGTGAAAGGAGGCAGCAATGTCCCGGTTCCTCAGAAGCCTCGGTCCCCTGGGCGTGCTGGTCGTGGTGGCGGCTCCCGCCACTGCGCAAGAGGAAAAGATGCCCACGCCCGCGGACGGCCACGCCGTCCACGTCACGGCCCCGCACGTGGTGGCCGGCAAGGTAATGGGGCCGTACCATCACTACTGCAAGGTCCTTTCCCCCGAACCTGTGATCGAGTGTCTGGTCTACGATTCCAGTGATCCCAACGCCAGGCTTCAGCAGGTCGAGTACGTCGTTGCCAAGTCCATCACCCGGACAGGTGCCGTGACGCGTGGAGACTGGAACAGGAACTGGCACGACCACCGGCAGGAGATCGCCTCCGGCCGAGTGCAGGTGCACGATCTGCCCCCGGAGCAGGCCAAGGAAGTGGCCGACCTCGTGGCCACCACGGACGGCATCATTTTCCACCTGTGGTCGCATGACCAGAAGGTGCCCAGCGGGAAAGTGATCATCGCCCAATCCGTGGGGCACGTGAACCTGACGGAAGCGGAGTTCAAGAAGGG
>JACQVE010000149.1 GCA_016209965.1 Gemmatimonadota bacterium
GACTGTGGCGGTCGGGTCGTTGGACACCGCCCGCGAGACCCGCTCGCGCGGGCCCGCACTCAGCACCAGGAGCACGCCTCCCGCCGCCAGGAAGCCGGCCAGGAAGCCGGGCCAACGGAGCCGCATCCCGGCGGCGGCCGCGCTCGCGACGCGCACCCCCCGGCGGCCGAGGAGTTTGCCCGTGCGATAGGCCCAGGCGCCGCGGCGGCGGGCGCGCACCGGGCGCCCGGCCAGGTGGGCCTGGATGTCCGCGGCGAACTGCTCGGCCGTGGCATAGCGGCGGGCCGGCTCCTTGCGCAGCGCCTGGAGCACGACCGTGTCCAGGTCCCCCTCCAGTCTGCGGCGCAGTTGCTCGGACGCGCAGCCTCGGGCCCCGGCGAGCTGCTCAGCGGCGGGGCCCGCCGTCGGGGGACGGTCGGCCGCGCCCGGCTGCTTCACGGCCACCGACAGCAGCTCCGGCTGCTCCTCCAGGATCGCGCGCTCCACCTCCCCGGCTGTCCGGCCGGAAACCGGGAAGGGGTGGTGCCCCGAGAGCAGCCGGTAGAGCAGCACGCCCAGGGCATACACGTCGGTGGCCACAGAGATCGCCTCGCCCCGCACCTGCTCGGGGCTGGCGAAGTGCAGGGTCATGGGGCGCATGCCCGTGCCCGTCAGCTCGCTGGTCTGCGAGTGGATCTCCTGGCCGAGCAGCTTGGCGATGCCGAAGTCCAGCAGCTTCACGGCGCCCTCATCCGTGACCAGGATGTTAGAGGGCTTGAGGTCCCGGTGGATCACCAGGTTCCGGTGGGCGTAGTGTACGGCCGCGCACACCTGGAGGAAGAGCTCGAGACGAGCCTCGACGGAGAGGCGCCGCTCGTCGCAGTACTGTTCCAGGGGCGTGCCCTGCACGTACTCCATGACCAGGTAGGGGAGCCCCTCATCGGTCACGCCGCCGTCAAGCAGCCGGGCAATATGGGGGTGATCCAGTGTGGCCAGGATCTGGCGCTCCTGGAGGAAGCGGCGCAGCGCCGGGCGCGTGGCCAGGGCTTGCGGCACGAGCTTGAGGGCGACGTGCTCCGCGAAGCCGTTGTCCGCCCGTTCGGCCAGGTAGACCACACCCATGCCGCCCCGGCCAGCCTCGCTCAGCAGCCGGTAAGGCCCCACCCGGGCGCCCTCGGCGGGCGCGGGTGCAAGCGCCGGAAAGCTGGCGACCAGTGGGGCAGCGTAAATGGCCGCCGGCTCCTCCAGGAACGAGCCTGAGCGCTCGCAGCAGCGAAGCAGTTGCTCGACTTCGTGGCGCAGCTCGAGGTCGTCGGCGCAGGCGTTCTCGAGGAACGCTGCCCGCTCCCCCTCGGGCAGGTCCAGCGCGGCATCGAGCAGGCGCTCGACCGCCTGCCAGCGTGCGACATTCACGCTGCCCAAGCTGGGCTTCTCCCGCATCCAGGACCGGGACCGTCCTTTTGGCGGCGCCCAAAAGTTTCGAGGCGTGGTGTCATTCCGACCGAGCGAGCCCTTCGACGGAGTTTACCCTGAGCGAAGTGACACTCCACAATTCGCGGAGCGGTGCTAGGGCGCTGCGTCCCCGGAAAGTTCCCGGTATAGCCAGCCCCTGGCCTTGACCCAATCCCGGCGGACGGTCCGGGAAGTAACCCCCACCACGGCCGCCGTCTCCTCCTCGGTCAGCCCGCCGAAGAAGCGGCATTCGACGACCTGGGCGAGGCGCTCATCGAGAAGTGAGAGGCGCGCTATTGCGGAATCCAGGGCAATGAGGCTGTCGGCCCGCTCCTCGGCCAGGTGCAGGGCGTCTGTTACCCCCAACTCGAGCTGGCCGCCACCGCGCTTGGCCGCCTGCCGCCGGCGTGCGTAGTCCAGGAGGATGCGGCGCATGACCGTGGCTGCGACACCCAGGAAGTGAGCCCGGTCCTTCCACTGGACGCGCGTCTGGTCGACCAGCCGCAGGTAGGCCTCGTGGACCAGATCGGTCGTGCTCATGCTGTGGTCCGGCCGCTCCTGGGCGAGCTGGCGGTGAGCGATGCGCCGCAGCTCGTCATACACGGCGTCGACCAGCCGGTGCACGGAAGCCTGGTCGCCCGCCTGGGCGTCCAGCAGCAGGGTCGTGACGTAGTGCCGGGTGTCCATCCGAGCCCTTGTCCGGTTTCCCCGCTCTTTTTCGCGTTTCAACAAGGGAGAGGTAAGAAGCGCCAAGACGTGGAACCGGAGCGGCCGTGGAAGTTCAGCCATCGCGGAGCTCGCGGCGGCAGGGAAAGCCCTTGCCGTCACCGGGGAGCGCTGCGGCCAATTTAGAGCCGCTCCGTGGTCGCGTCCATAGGAGGAAGACATGAAAGACATGAGTAGGGTTGCAAAAGCCAAATCCGCTGGCCTCCTGGGCCGCGCCAAGATTCGCTGAGGGACTGCGGTGAAGAGGCCGATTTTCTTACTCCTGGCCGCTCTCCTGTCACTCGGGCTGCTGCTCCCTCGGCCGGCCACGGCCGAGCCCAAGTTGATTACCGAATGTCAGGCGGTCGAAGCGCCAGGCTCATACCTGGTGGCCAATAACCTCGAGAGCTCCGGTGACTGTCTGGTCATCCTGGCCGATTTTGTCTCGATCGACCTGGGCGGGTTTAGCCTGACAGGGCATAAGCCGCAACGAGCGGGCCCTTGGGCTGGGGTCACGGATCAGGGCTCGGACCGCCTGGGGATTACCGTGCGCAACGGCACGCTCAGGAACTTCAATATCGGCATCGACCTCAGCAAAACGGTCGGCGCCCGGGTTGAGGCGGTACACGTTGTTATCGACAGCGGCATCGGAGCTGATGGGATTCGGGTCGGCCCCGGCAGCGTCGTGACCGGCAATTTCGTCCGGGGCGGCAGCAATGCCGGGATCTTCGCCCTGGAGGGGAGTATCGTGACCGGCAACGCGGTCCGGAACCAGGGGGTCGTCGGGATCCACGCCCTGCACGGCAGCATCGTGTCCGGCAACACCCTCGTGGAAAACGCTCTGGGGATGCACGTCGAGTCAAGCGGCACGGTGACGGGCAACGCCGCTTACAAGAACAAGGACGGGATAGAGGTGCTCTGCCCCAGCACCGTCCTCGGGAACACGGCGGTCAGCTACGGCGAAAACTTGCGTCTCCTGCCCGGTTGGCCAGGGGCTCCTCCGTGCCATACTGGCCATAACGCTGCCCCCGCGCCGGCGCCGTGACCAGTCGGCCGGGGCTCGCATCCACGGCGCGGGCGGTGGCGCGAGCCTCGTCGTGGCAGTCGCCGCGCAAACCTTATCCACAGCGGTAGGGTGTCCCATGGCCAAGCGGATCACAAAACGCGGCCGGATCTGGGTGGCGGCTCTTCTTTCGATCTCGACTGCCGGATGCGACGGCGCGGACGACCTGGCGACCGGAATCCCAGCAGAGGCAGAAAGGGCGGGGCCTCCGGCGTTCTCGGCGGCGGCCGGGACCGGCCTCTGCGCCCCACCTGCGGCCAGCTTGCTGAGCTGGTGGCCGGGCGATGGCGACTTCAGCGACGCCGCCAGCGGGCGGAACGGGACAGCCGTGGGCTCGGTGCGCTTCGCCACGGCGGTGGTCGGCAAGGCCTTCGGGTTCAACGGCTCGAGCTACGTCAGTGTGGGGGATGACCCCGTCTGGACTCTGGGTACTGACGACTTCACGATCGCGGCCTGGGTGAACTTCAACAGCGTCGTGGGCAATCTGCCGGTTGCCGGGCACGACGAGGGGCCCGGCTTCCTGAACAAGTGGATCTTCTGGCGCGACCAGGGGGCGCTTCGGTTCCATGTGAACAGCCCGAGCCTGGGGCCGCAGGATGTAGTCGTCGCACCCTGGTCGCCCGCCGCGGGGCGCTGGTACCACGTGGCCGTCTCCCGCAGCGGCAACACGTTCCGCCTCCACATTGACGGCTCCGAGGTGGCCACGGCGACCTCGAGCATCTCGATCCCCGATCCCGCGTTCCCGCTCACCATCGGCCGGGCCGAGGGTGCTTTCCTGAACGGCTGGATCGACGAGCCCGCCATCCACAAGCGTGCCCTCACTCAGGCGGAGATCGCCACCATGTACGCGGCAGGGAGCAGCGGGACGTGCCAGGGCAGCGGCAGCGGGCCGTGCCTGGCGCGGCCCTCGAACCTCTTCGCCTGGTGGCCGGCGGAGGGGAACTTCGACGAGGTGGTAGCAGGCCGGAACGGCAGCTCGGTAAACGGCGTCGCCTTCGCCCCTGGCAAGGTGGGCCAGGCGTTCAGCTTCAACGGCACCAACCACGTCAGCGTGGCGGACGAGCCCGTGTGGACGCTGGGCAGCCGGGCCTTCACCATCGAGCTGTGGGTGAAGCTGAACCGGCCCGCCCAGGGGCGGGACGCGTTTATTGCCCACGACGAGGGGCCGGGCGAGCTGAACAAGTGGATCTTCTGGCAGGATGTGCGGGGGCACCAGGGTTTCAGCCCGGGGCCCCCGGGGCCGGCGCTGCGCTTCCACATCAACAGCCCCACCATGGATCCGCAGGACCCCGTCCAGGCGCCCTGGGTCCCGGTTACAGGCCGATGGTACCACGTGGCGGTGACGCGCAGCGGCAGCACCTATGTCCTGTACATCGACGGCGTGCGGGTGGCGGACTCGACCAACTCGATGCCGATCCCGGATCCTGCCTTCCCGCTGACGATCGGTAACGCCGAGGGGGGCAACTTCCTGGACGGTCAGGTCGATGATGGGCGCATCTACCTGGACCGCGCGCTTTCGGATGCCGAGATCAAGGCCATTTACGACGCCGGCGTCTTCGGCATGTGCTTGCAGCCGCCGCCGAACCAGCCGCCGGTGGCGAAGCCGGGCGGCCCGTACAGCGGCGCCGAGGGCTCATCCGTCAGCTTCGACGGCAGCGGGTCCTTCGATCCGGATGGCGATGCTCTCAGCTTTACCTGGGACTTCGGCGACGGCACCCCGCCCGGGAGCGGCGCCAAGCCCAGCCACGCCTATCAGGACAACGGCAGTTACACGGTCACGCTGACGGTGCAGGATCCCTTTGGTGCCACAGCCACGGCCACTGCTTCGGTGACTGTGGCGAACCTTGCGCCCACCGCGAGCTTCGCCAACGACGGACCGGTGGGCGAGGGGGCCGCGTTTACCCTTTCGCTGGGCGGCGCCACGGACCCCTCCGCCGTTGACCTCGCCGCCGGGCTGCAGTTCGCCTTCGATTGCGGCGACGGCTCCGGCTACGGCGCCCTGGGCACGGCCACGTCAGCAACCTGCCCCACCACCGACGATGCCACGCGCAACGTGCGGGGCAAGGTTCGGGACAAGGATGGCGGCGAGACCGAGTACACGGCCACCGTGGTCGTGAACAATGTCGCGCCATTGGTGAGTGCCATCCCGGGCGCTACGCTGATCAAGAACGAGACGTACACGGCTTCGGGCTCGTTCAGCGACCCGGGCGCCGACACCTGGGCGGCGACGGTCGACTACGGCGACGGCTCCGGCCCCCAGCCGCTGGCTCTGGTGGGGACCAGCTTCCAGTTGAGCCACAAGTACAAGACGCCCGGAACCTACGTCGTCACGGTCACCGTCACGGACGACGACGGCGGCTCGGGCACGGCGTCGGCTACGGTCGAGGTTCTGAAACCGGGGAAGGCGATCCAGCAATTGAGCGCGGCGGTCGACGCGCTGGTGGCGTCCGGCCAGCTCGCGGCTCCGCTGGCGGGCGGCCTGAAGGGCAAGCTGGCGGCAGCCGAAGCGCAGGCCGAGTTGGGCAACAACGCTGCCGCCAAGGCGTTGCTCCAGGCTTTCATCAAGCAGGTGGAGGGATTCGTGAAGGCGGGCAAACTGAGTGCTGCCGCAGCCCAGGGGCTGATCGATCAGGCCCAGCGGATTCTGGCCACGTTGTAGTGCGGCCTGCGCAGGCAGAACACCTCGCGGCGGTGCGGAGATGGCCGAAGATGGCCAAGTAGTGTACGGCGTTCCGGGGAAGTACGCGTTGCGCGGATCAGCCATAAGGCCTACTTTATGTTTTCAAACCGCATGGCCTCGCGTCCCAGAAGAGTGGTGCGGGCACGCACTCCGGCTGCGGTTCTCTCGAGAAAACTCGCAATCGGTCCCGCTGTGGCGCCATCAACCCTCGGAGGTGGCGCAATGAAGCGTTTCTGGAAGCCTCTCCTTTTCTGCACGGCACTCCTTGCGGCCTCGTGCGGCGGCGATGACGGCACCGGCCCGGCTACACCGACGCCCGCCCAGCTCAACAAGGTCAGCGGCGATGGCCAGACGGGGACGGTCGCCCGGGCGCTGGGTGCCGCGCTCGTCGCTTCCGTAGCGGCCGCGAACGGGAGCCCGCTGAGCGGCGTCACCGTGACC
>JACQVE010000150.1 GCA_016209965.1 Gemmatimonadota bacterium
AAGGCCCCCGAGGACCTCGAAGACCTCGAAGACGCCCCGGCCGAAGAGGTGGAGGCCGCCGAAGAGGAGCTCGTGGATCAGGCCTCGGCCGCCCGCACCATTACCGAGCTGGAGGCCGAGATCGCCACGCTGAAGGGCCTCGAGACCCTGGCCCAGCGCGTCCGCCGCAGCGGCACGGACCGCAAGTGGGAGGAGCTGTCCAACCTCCTCCAGAACAACGCCGAGATGTTCGATGCCGGCGGCGGCCGCCGAAAGCTCGTGCTCTTCACCGAGCACCGCGACACGCTGAACTACCTCATCGAAAGGATCCGCGCCCTCCTGGGCCGCGCCGAGGCCGTGGTCACGATCCACGGCGGGATGGGGCGCGAGGAACGCCGCAAGGCCCAGCAGCGCTTCACGCAAGACCGGGACGTGCAGGTGCTGGCCGCCACGGATGCCGCCGGCGAGGGGATCAACCTCCAGCGCGCCCACCTGATGGTGAACTACGATCTGCCATGGAACCCCAACCGGCTGGAGCAACGCTTCGGCCGCATCCACCGCATCGGGCAGACCGAGGTCTGCCACCTCTGGAACCTGGTGGCCGAGGAGACGCGCGAGGGCGAGGTGTATCGCCGCCTCCTGGAGAAGATCCAGGAGGAGCGCGCGGCGCTGGGGGGACAGGTGTTCGACGTCCTGGGCAAGCTGTTCCAGGAGCGGAGCCTGCGCGAGCTGCTGATCGAGGCGGCCCGGTATGGCGATCAACCCGAGGTTCGCGCCCGCCTGTTCCAGGCTGTGGACAACGCGGCCGACCGCGACCACATCCGGGGCCTCCTGGAAGAACGGGCCCTCGTCCGCGATGCCCTGGATGCCACGCAAGTGCGGCGGATCCGCGAGGACATGGAGCGGGCCGAGGCCCGCCGCCTCCAGCCCCACTTCATCCGCGGGTTCTTCCTGGAAGCCTTCCGCCACCTCGGCGGCACCCTCCGCGAGCGCGAGGCGAAGCGATACGAGATCACGCACGTCCCCGCCACCATCCGCGCGCGGGACCGGCAGATCGGCCGGGGTGACGTGGTGCTCCCCCGCTACGAGCGCATCTGCTTCGACAAGGATCTGATCGCCGCCCCCGGCAAGCCGCTGGCGGCATTCGTCTGCCCCGGCCATCCGCTCCTGGACGCCACCATCGACCTCATCCTGGAGCGGCACCGGCACCTCCTTCGGCAGGGCGCCGTCCTGATCGACCCGTCGGACCCCGGCGAGGACCTGCGCGCCCTGTTCTACCTGGAGCACGAAATCCAGGACGCCCGCACGGACCGCCACGGCAACCGCCGGAGCGTCTCCAGGCAGCTCCAGTTCGTCGAGATCGGGCGCGCCGGCCAGGTGCGCGGCGCAGGCTACGCACCCTACCTGGATTACCGCGCGGCGGACGAGGCCGAGGGCGCGCTCCTGGCGGTGGTGCTGGAGGATGCGTGGGCCCGGGGCGAACTGGAGGCCCAGGCCGTCTCTCACGCGATCCAGCACATCGTGCCCGAGCACTATCAGGAGGTCCGGGCGCGCAAGGAAGACCTGGTCCAGAAGGCCATGGCCGCCGTGAAGGACCGGCTGACCAAAGAGATCAACTACTGGGACCACCGGGCCAACGTCCTGAAGGAAGAAGAGCTGGCCGGGAGGGTGAACGCCAGGATAAACTCGGCCAAGGCCCGCCAGCGGGCCGACGAGCTCCAGGCGCGCCTTGAGCAGCGCATGCAGGAGCTGGAGCAGGAACGCCAGCTTTCCCCGAAGCCGCCGGTCGTCGTGGGCGGGGCGCTGGTGATACCGCTCGGTCTCCTGGAGCGGCTGAAGGGCGCGCGCGAGGAGGCCGCCGAACCCGCCACCTTCGCCAAGGATCGCGACCGCGTCGCCGCCCTCGCCATGGCCGCCGTGATGGACATCGAGCGCCGCCTCGGCCGCCACCCGCGCGACGTGCACGAGGAAAACCGCGGCTACGACATCGAGTCGGCCATACCCGGCACCGGCCGCCTCCTCTTCCTCGAAGTCAAGGGCCGCGCCGCCGGTGCCCGCACCGTGACGATCACCAAGAACGAGATCCTCACGGCCCTGAACAAGCCGGAGGAGTTCATTTTGGCCATCGTCCCGGTGGACGCCGACGCGGCCGCCACTCCCCGGTATGTCCGTCGGCCTTTCCAGCGCGAGCCCGACTTCGGCGTAACCAGCGTGAACTACGATCTGGACGACCTGCTGTCCCGCGCAGGCGAGCCGTCGTGACGACGCCCGAAGAGTTCGTCCGCATCATGGATGCGCCCGAGGGCTCCCGGCTGGAGTTCAAGGAGGCCAGGAACCGCTACGAGTTCGACGACCTCGTGCGCTACTGCGTGGCGTTGGCCAACGAAGGCGGCGGCAAGATCATCCTCGGCGTCACGAACCGGCGACCTCGACGGGTCCTTGGAACGAGCGCATTCGCGGAGCCAGGCCGAACAGAGACAGGTGTCTTCGAGCGCATACTGTGCTTCGGGTAAGATAGGCGT
>JACQVE010000151.1 GCA_016209965.1 Gemmatimonadota bacterium
CCGGGCGCAGATCCGCAGGCTGGACGAGCTGTTCCGGGGCGCCGTGCCCGGCATGGTCGCCTGGAACCTGGGCGCCTCGCCCGTGCTCCGCTTCGGCAGCATCCGCGGCGCCACCTCGCTCGCGCTCAACGCGCCCAAGGTCTACGTCGACGGCATCGAGATCGCGAATCCGGTGTACCTCGGCTCGCTCGATCCCGCGACTATCGAGCGCATCGAGGTCATCCGCGGGCCGCAGGGCGCGGCGCTCTTCGGCTCCGATGCGATTGGCGGCGTGATTCAGATCGTCACCCGCAAGGGAACGCCGGGCGCCGCACCCGAGCTGACGCTGGACAGTCGCAGCGCGGGCGGCTGGGTTGAGTCCGTGGCCGGCACGCGCGGTGGCTGGCTGCTCGACCAGGCGCTGAGCGCTTCACTGGCCGCGCCCCGCCTGGGCATGGCCGCCGGCGGCTCGCTACTCCGCATGGGCCAGCGCGCGGAAGGCGGCGGCGAGCGGCGTGCGGCCTTTGCCGGGATGCGGCTGGCCGGCGGGCCGGTGGCCGCAGAGCTCTCGGTCCGGGGGAGCATCTACGCCTGGGAGTCTCCCGTGAACGCGGTGCTGCGCGCCAACGGGCTGCGTCCGCTCTCGCCGGCGCTCGAGCAGCCGCAGGAGGTGCGGGAGCAGATCTTCGGGTTGACGCTCCAGCATTCGGTCGGCAATCGCTGGTTCCATAGTCTCACGCTCGGCCGGGATCAGAGTCAGTTGCGGGTCGCGGCCGAGCGCCAGCCCCAGCTCTCCCCGGCCGATTCGCTCCTCGCCACGAGCAGCGGCGAGATAAGCCGCACATCGGCCCGCTACGCCGGCCGCCTGCGCCTCGCCGACGGCCCCGCGCTGGCGGCAGCCATCACCCTGGGCGGCGATGTGGGAGAGCTGCGCCACACGACCGGCGAGGCGCGGGAGCGCCGCGCTACCCTGCGGCAGGACGGCGGCGTTTTCTCCCAGCTCGAGATGGGGCTCGAGGACGCGCTTTTCCTGACGGCCGGCGTCCGTGCGGAGCACGCCGGCACCTTCGGCGAGGCCTTCGGCGAAGTGGCCTGGCTGCCGCAGGTCGGCGCCGCCTGGGTGGCCGAGCTGGGCCCGCTCAGCGCCAGGGCGCGCGCCGCCTACGGCCGGGCGATCCGGCCGCCGCCAGCCGATGCGGCCGTGGCGCTCAAGCGGCCGGGCTTCGAGCAGCAGCCCAACCCCGAGCTGGCGCCCGAGTCGCAGAGCGGCGCCGAGGCCGGCGTCGACCTGAGCCTGGGCGCGCGGGCCTCGCTCCAGCTCACCCGCTACGACCAGCGGGTCGAGGGGCTGATCCAGGGGGTGCTGCTGCCCCGCTCGCATACCACCGCCTTCATGCAGCAGAACATCGGGGTGATCGCCAACCGCGGCTGGGAGGTGCAGGGCTCGCTGGCCGTGCCGCCCTTCTTCCTGACCAGCACCTACGCCAGCATCGACAGCCGGGTCGTACGCATCGCGCCGGGCTACCGGGGAGAGCTGCGCGAGGGCGACCGGATCCCCGAGGTGCCTGCCGACGCCGGTTCCGCCACTCTCACCTTCGCGGCCGGCGGCAGCACAGGCTCGGTCACCGCCTGGCGCATTGGCAACTGGATCAACTACGACTGGCTCGCGCTCTATCGCGCGCACCTGCGCCACGAGAAGCTGCTCAAGCCGCCCCGGTCCTATCGCATCGTCTATCCGCCGCTCATCCGCTACGACCTGGCGCTGACCCAGGAGCTCGGCCGCTCGGTCGCGCTCCTGGCCAAGATCGAGAACCTGGCCGATTCGCGGCGCGGCGGGCGAGACAACCTGCAGCCGGGAAGTGGCCGCATCGTCTCCCTGGGGCTGCGGCTGGTCCGCTGAGCGGGAGGCGGGGTCCATGCACGAACTGCAAAAGGCCATCGACTCGGCGTTCGAACGCCGCCACCAGCTCTCGCCGGCGAGCGTGGACCGCGCCACCAGCGATGCCGTGCTCGCAGCCGTGGACCTGCTGGACCGGGGCGCGGCCCGCGTGGCCGAGAAGCGGGAAGGCGAGTGGACCGTCAATCAGTGGCTCAAGAAGGCAGTGCTGCTCTGGTTCCGCATTGCCCAGGATCGCGTCAGTGATGCAGGCTACACCCGCTTCTACGACCGCATCCCCCTCAAGTACGCCGGCCATGGGGAGGAGGAATTCCGCGCCCAGGGCGCGCGCGTCGTGCCGCACGCGCTGGTGCGCCGCGGGGCCTACGTGGCGCCCGACGTCGTGCTGATGCCCAGCTACGTCAACACCGGCGCCTACGTGGACAGCGGGACGATGGTGGACACCTGGGCCACGGTGGGCTCGTGCGCCCAGATCGGCAGGAACGTGCATGTCTCCGGCGGCGCGGGGATCGGCGGTGTGCTCGAGCCCGTGCAAGCCCGACCGACCATCATCGAGGACGAATGCTTCATCGGCGCGCGCTCCGAGATCGTGGAGGGCGTGATCGTCGAGCGGGGCGCCGTAATCTCGATGGGCGTCTTCATCGGGCAGAGCACCCGCATTTATGACCGGGCGACGGGCGAGATCACGTTCGGCCGCGTGCCCGCCGGCGCCGTGGTGGTGCCCGGCAGCCTGCCCGCCGCAGAGAGCGGGTGGCGCCGCCTGGTGAGAGGCCCGAGCCACAGCCTCTACTGCGCCGTGATCGTCAAGCGGGTGGACGAGCAGACGCGCACGCGCGTGGGCGTCAACGAGCTGCTGCGCGGGATCTGGGCGGACGAGCGCTGAGGAGCGATGACAGCAGCTCGCAGCACGCGGGTTGGGTCTGCGTTAGAATCTGAGCACCATTTGGCCCGGGACCTGCCGCGACCCGCACCAGGGAGCCAGTGCTCCGGTTGGCGTGTTCAGAGACGGTCCTTGTCGGCCGACTTGGCTGCAGGGGCCTTGGCGAGAAGAGCCAGGTACCTGTCCCTACTTGGAGCCCGAGCCGCGCGTCTCGCGAAATATTCGGCAGTTGCCAGGGCCGAGATCTTCTCGGCGACCGCCAGCATGACGAACTGGTTGGTCGAGACATTGTCCCGGGCCGCCCACTCCTTTACGGCGGCATGCAATGAATCCGGCAGGCGAAGGCTGAGCTGGCTCATCCTGATCCTCCAAGCTCCTGCAAGAACTGCCCCGGGGTTTGTACCCTGATACTAAACCGAGCAACCCCACGGAAGTGACGAAGGTTGAACGTGACGATGGTGTCACAAGCCCCGGCGACCGCAGCCTCCAGTACAAGATCATCTTTCGGGTCCGGCAGAAGCGGCCGCCACAGATAGTAGATCGGTTGCTGGCGGGCGACAGAGCACAAGTGATCCAAGATCTCGGTTAGCTCGGCCCGGCTGAAGACTAACTGTTGGTTCGGGCGCGTAGCCGCGTCTTCGTATTCGAGTATGAGTGGCACCGAGAGCACGAGCTCGAAGACCCCTGTGCCCACCAGGCTGAGCAGCTTGTGCGAAGCTCCAAGTCGGGAGCGTAGCCCGGAAACGAACACGTTCGTATCCAGGACAATGAGTCGCATGTGATATCATATGTGATGTATCGCTTGGGGTCAATTGAGAAGTTGAATTGGATGGTGTGCGCCACGTAACAGGCTGCCCGCGCGCACCCGGCAATGGCTCAGCGTCTAATTGGCACTCCCCCGCCCGTAGATGGCCCGGACCCGCTCCGTGGTGTCCGCCTCCGCGGGTGACTTGTCCGGCCGGTAGCGCTTCACCCTGGCGAAGCGCAGCGCGAGCCCGCCCGGGTAGCGGGGGCTGGCCTGCACGCCTTCGAACGCCACCTCGACGACCAGCTCGGGGCGGACGTGCACGATGTGCCCTTCACGCCCCAGCTCCCGCCTCAGCAGCTCCCGGGTCTGCCAGGCCAGCATCTCGTCCGTCAGACCCTTGAAGGTCTTGCCCAGCATGACATATCCGCCGGTGTCGGGATCGCACGCGCCCAGGTGCAGGTTGCTGAGCCAGCCGCGCCGGCGGCCGTGCCCCCATTCGGCGGCCAGCACGACCAGGTCGAGCGTGTCCGCCTCCTTCACCTTGAGCCAGCTCCCGCCGCGCCGGCCCGCGTCGTAGGTCGCCTCGAGCGACTTGGCCACCACCCCCTCGTGCCCCACCCGCCGCGCCGCGCGCAGGAACTCCGCCGCCGCGCCGGCATCCCTGGTGATCAAACGAGGCACGCGCATGGCCGGGAGGACCAGCGCCTCGAGCGCCCGGAACCGGTCCCCGGCGGGCCGGTCGAGCAGGGACTCCCCGTCGGCGTAAAGGCAATCGAAGAAGAAAGTCGAGAGCGGCAGCTCCCGCCGCAGCGCCTCCACGTCCAGCTTCCGGCCGAAGCGGCGCATGGTGGTCTGGAACGGCCTGGGCCTGCCGTCCGGCCAGAGCGCAATCGCCTCGCCGTCCAGGACCAGCTCCGCCGACGGCAGCACACGCACCGCCTCGACCAGCTCTGGGACCGATGCGGTGACCTCGTTCAGCCGGCGGCTGTAGACCCGAACCTCGTCGCCCCGCTTGTGCACCTGCACGCGCGCGCCGTCCAGCTTGTAATCCAGCGCAGCGCCGCCCAGCCGCTCGAGCGCGTCCTCCAGATCCTCGGCGGACTGCGCCAGCATGGGCTGGAGCGGCCGGAACAGCTCGATGCCGAACCGCGCCAGCCCCGCGGAGCCGCCGGCCAGCGCCGCCGCCGCGACCCGGCCCAGCTCGCCGGCAAACAGCAGAGCACGCCGCACCTCCGCCGCCGGCACACGCGCCGCGCGCACGACCGCCTCCACCATCACGCCTTCCAGCGCGCCCTGCCGCAATTCGCCGAATACGAGCCGAGCCAGGAACTCCTGCTCATCGCGGGTCGCCCCCACCAGCAACTCGCGCAGCAGCCGCACCCGCTCGGCCGCCGAGCCAGGGCCGCGACACCCGCTCATGGCCTGAAACGCCGCATCCACCTCGAGCAGCGACAACGCCGGGTCAGCCGCCGAGTCCGCCGGCCACGCCTCACGGATCGCGGCGGGGCCGAGCCCCACCCGCCCCTGCCGGAGCTCGCCAGTCAGATAGCTCACGACCAGTGGCGCCTCCGCCGGCGCGGCACGCTGCAACAGCACTGCGAGCGCGGCGACCTTCTCCAGACGGGAGGAGGTTCCAGCCACGCGAAGGGAGGTCTGGACGACGTCGTCAAGGAGCAGGCTCATTGCGCGCGTGTGACCTTGAAATCTCGAAGTGATGAGTCGAAATCACGAGGTGGAAACCCCGCGAGGGCGCTCATCAAGCTGCTACCCCGCTGCGAGACGCGGCAGTATATAGAGCCTTTGTAGGCCCAGGCGGCCGCTTCAGTCCCCCGCCCCCGCTCCGACCAGGGGAACAGGCACGGGTCTGGACGGTTCCCGCGCCAAGGGCCTGACCGGCGGCCGGGAGCCCCTGAGCCAGTTTGCGAACCGCTCGGCCGAGCGGTTCAGGATGAGGTAGGCGCTGGGCACGACGAACAGGGTTAGCAGCGTCGAGACGGTGAGCCCGCCCACCACGGCAATGGCCAGCGGCTGCATCAGCTCCGAGCCCTGGCCGATGCCCAGGGCCAGGGGTAGCATGCCGCAGGCCGTGGTCATGGTGGTCATGAGGATGGGGCGCAGCCGCACGGCGCCCGCTTCGACCACGGCCTGCTCGCGCGTCAGCCCCCGCGTGCGGCGCCCCTGCTCCGTGTACTCGACCAGCAGGATGGCGTTGTTCACCACAATGCCCGCCAGCAGGATAACGCCCAGCAGCACGGGCGCGCTGAGCGGCGTGCCCGTGGCCTTGAGGAGAAGGCCCACGCCAATGAGCGAAAGCGGGATCACGAACAGGATGACCAGCGGGTTGACCAGGCTCTCGTATTGCACGGCCATGACCACGAAGACCAGGAACACGGCGAGCAGGATCACGATGGTGAGCTGCCGGTTGTTCTCCCGGATCGCCTCCTCCTCCCCGCCGAAAACGATGCCGTAACCCTCGGGCAGCTCGAGGCCGGCCAGCCGGGCGCGGATCGAGTCGTTGACCGCGCCCACGCTGGCGACCTGGGCAATGACATCGCCCGTGAGCCGCAGCACGCGGTTCTGGTTCTCGCGCAGGATGGTGGTGGGGCCCAGCGTGTTGTAGACGCGGGCGACGTCGCGCAGGTAGATGGGCGCGCCGTCAGCGGCGCCGGGGAAGAGCGCGACCGAGCCCAGATCCTCGGGGCTCCTGAACCGCTCGCGCGGGAACATGACGCGCAGGTCGTACTCCTTGTTGGCGGCAGTGAACTGCGTGGCTACCGTGCCGTCCAGCGCGGTGCGCAGCGTTTGGCCGACCGCCGCCACGCTCAGCCCGAGATAGGCCGCGCGCTCCCGCTCCAGCTCGATGGCGAGCTGCGGGCTGGCCTCGTCCGCCGATGGCTCGAGGTTCTCGAGGCCGGGCACGCCCCGCACGCGCGCCATGACTTCCTCGCCCATCCGCTGCAGCTCCTTCAGGTCATCGCCCTGGATGCTGAGCGCGATGGCCGAGCCGGCCGCCGAGGTGCGCAGGCCACGGATGCGCGGCGGCCGGACGTTGATGCGCGCGCCCGCAAAGCCGCGCTGGTTGATCCTGGCCTGCGCCTCCTGTACCCAGCGGTCGGCGCTCCACTCCCGCTCCGTGGGCGGTGCCAGCACCACCTCGATGTTGCCGCGACCCGCCCGCTCGCTGGTGAAGGACCCGAAGAGAAACCCGCCTGCAGTGGCGAACACGCTACGCACGTACGGCAGCTCCGCGACCAGGGCCTCGACCTCCCTGGTCACCTGGTTGGTGGCCCCGGCGGACGTGGCCGGCGGCAGGGTGATCATGATCCCGACGTTGCCGTCGTCGACCTGGGGCAGGAACTCGCTGCCCACTCCGCGGGTGAAGGCGAAGGTGGCGAGGAGCGCGGCGAGCGCGCCGCCCAGCACCGTCCAGCGCCAGCGGGCGACGACGCGGCCGGCTGCCCGCCGGTACCAATTCCGCAGCCCGCTTACCATATGATCGAAGCCGCGCAGCGCCGGGGAGCGCTGCAGCCCGCTCGAGAACCGGATCTTCGCGAGCTGCGCCGAGAGCGCGGGCACCAGTGTGAGCGCCACCAGCAGTGAGGCGAAGATGGCGAAGGAGATGGTCAGGATCAGCTCGCGGAAGATCAGCGCGGCCAGCCCACTGACCAGCAGGAAGGGCACGACGGCCGCCAGGTTTGTGGCCGTGGATGCAATCACCGCGCTCTGCACTTCGGCTGCGCCCTCGTGCGCGGCCTGCTCGGGGTCCTCGTTCCCCTCCTCGCGATGGCGGAAGACGTTCTCCAGCATGACAATCGAGTTGTCGATCAGCAGCCCCACGCCCAGGGCCAGCCCGCCCAGCGTCATGATGTTGAGCGTCAGGCTGCCCAGCCCCATCATGCCGAAGGTGGCCAGCACGGCCACCGGTATGGCCAGTCCGATCACGAACGTCTTGCGCAGCGAGCCCAGGAAGAGCAGCACCACCAGCATGGCCAGGCTCGCGCCCAGCAGGGCGGCGTTGCGCACCGAATTGACCGAGCTGCGGATGAAGCCCGCCTGGTTCTGGATCGTGCGGTACTCGATGTCGCCCGGGATAAAGCGCGAGGCCGCCAGCCGCCGCAGCCGCCCGTCCACCTGGTCCGCGACCCTGACCGTGTTGGCGTTGGGCTGCTTGCGCACCGACAGTTTTACCGCGGGCACGCCATCCAGCCGCACCCAGATCCGCTGCTCGCGGTGCGTGTCCCGCACACTCGCGACTTCGGACAGCGGAACGCGCCCGCCGCCCGGCACGCTGAGCAGCACCGAGCGCACGTCATCGACCGTGCGGAACTTGCCCGCCGTCTTGCCCACCACCTCGCGCGTGGCCGAGGCAACGCGGCCTGCCGCCACGTCCTGGTTGGCGGCGCGCACCGCCTCGATCACCTGCGACACGGTCAGGCCGTAGGAGCGCAGCCGCTCCTGGTCCAGCACCACCTGGATCTCGCGCACCAGCCCGCCCGAGACGTCGATCGAGGCCACGCCCTCGATGCTCAGGAGCTGCGGCCGCAGCCGGTACTCGACCCAGTCCCGCAGCGACACGAGGTCGCGCGTAGCCGAGGAGAAGGCCAGCTCGTAGACCGGCTGCTGCGAGGGGTCGAACTTGAAGATGGTGGGCGGGTCGGCTTCCTCCGGCAGAGACGCGCGCGCGCGGTCCAGATTCTTGGACGCGTCCTGCAGCGCGAAGTCCATGTCCGTGCCATAGGAGAA
The DNA here is from genome assembly GCA_016209965.1 of Gemmatimonadota bacterium. NCBI lineage: Bacteria > Pseudomonadati > Gemmatimonadota > Gemmatimonadota bacterium. The sequence continues at coordinate 8,248 of JACQVE010000151.1, forward strand.
ATGGAGGTTGACGCCCACGCGGCCCTCCTGCACCTCCGTCTCCAGCCGCACCAGATCCTCGGTGGTGGCCAGGGCCGCCTCCAGCCGTTTGGCCACCGTCTCCTCCAGCACCTCCGGCTCGACGCCACGGTTGGTGACCGAGGCGCGCACCTGCGGGTAGACAATGCTGGGGAGCAGGTCCAGCGGCAGCCTGGCCAGGAAAAAGAAGCCGAGCACGACCACGACCGAGGTGAGCATGACCGTGCCCACCGGCCGGCGGATGGCCCAGCTCGGCAGGCCGCGGTGGCGCAGGTCGCGGGGTCCGCTCACGGCGCCCCGCCCTCCCCCGCCGTGGAGCCGGCGGCGCGGGTGCCGGCGCCGCCCACCACGCGGACGGCCATCCCGTCCCGCAGCGTGTTGCTGCCCACAGTGACGACCTGCTCACCCTGCCGCAGTCCGGCCACGACCTCAATACGCCCTTGCGAGGACAGCCCGGTCTCGACCGTGCGGCGAACCGCCTTGCCGTCTTCCACCACGAACACCGCCTCCGACCCCCCGCCAGTCACGACTGCGGACGCGGGCACGAGCAGCGTGTTCTCGCGCGCGGACAGGGCGAAGGTAGCGCGGGCCAGGAACCCCGGGCGCGCCAGCCGGCTCGCCTCGCCGGCCAGCGCGACCTCGACCGGCACCAGCCGCGTGGCCGGGTCGGCCGAGGGGAAGATGCGCCGGATCCGGCCCTCGAGCGGGCGGCCGGGGAACGCGTCCAGCGCGACATCGACAGCGTCGCCGACCGCCAGCTCGACCACGTCCAGCTCCGAGACGCGCACGCGCACGACCATGGTGGAAACGTCGGCGATGGTGAACAGCCGCGTCTGCGGGGCGACGACGTCGCCCGCCTCGACCCGCTTCTCGGTCACCACGCCAGCCAGCGACGCGCGCACGGTGGCGTAGCCCACACGGGTGCGGAGCTGCTCGAGCTGCGCCCTGGCCGCCGCGTAAGCGGTGCGATCCCGCTCGTACTCGGGCACCGTGATGACCTGGCGCTCGCGCAGCCGCTCGGCTCGCTGGTGTGCCGACTCGGCGACCTGGTAGGACGCCTCCGCCGAGGCGAGCTGCGCTTGCAGCTCCCGGTCATCGAGCTGGGCCAGCACGGCGCCGCGCGTGACCGCGTCGCCCTCCTCGACGCGGACGGCCAGCAGCGCGCCCGCGAGCTGACTGTTCACGGCAACCGTGCGGATCGGCTCGACCGTGCCGGAGACGGTGACCGAGCGGGCGATCGAGCCGGCCTCGACCGGCGCGACCTCGACCACGGCCACGCGCATGCCATCCGGCGCGCCCCCGCGGCCTGCGCCGCCCCGCCCACCACCCGCCGACTGCGCGGCCGCCGATGCTGCATCCTCCCCGCCACGGCAGCCGCCAGTGAGCAGCAGGGCCAGCAGCGGCGCCAGTGCCAGCCGGCAGGCCGCCCACGGCCGCCCCCCCGGCGCCGGGCTCCGGCTACTCACCCTGGCCTCCTCCGACCGCCTCGCCCAGGACCGCCTCCAGCCGTGCCACCGCCGTCCCCAGCGCCTGCCGGGCGCGAACCGCCGCGACCTCCACCTCCGCGAGCGTGAGCTGGGAGGCCTGCAGATCGAGAATCGTCGAGGCGCCGAGCTGATAGCGCTCCTCCTGCACCCGCAGGTCTTCCCGCGCCAGATTGACGGCGCGGTCCGAGATCGCGACGCGCCGCTCCGCTGCCGTGATGTCCTGCAGGGCTGACTCGACCGCGACGCGGGCCGCGATTGCCGCGTCCAGCGCGCGTGCCCGCGCCAGGCGCTCGCCGGCCGCCGCGCGCTGCAGCGCCGCCTCGCGCTGGAAGCCGTTGAACAGCGGGAGCGTGGCAAACACGCGCACGCTCCAGCTCTGCTGGTCGGGCGGGAACCGGAACGCGAACCAGTCGTAGCCGCCGGACAGCCGGACGGAGGGCAGGTAGGGCGTGTAGCTCGCCAGCCGTTCCGCACGGCGACTTCGCAGCGTGGCCTCCGCCGCCACCACCGCGGGCGAGGCGCGCACCGCGCGCGCGACCAGTTGATCAGTCGGCGGCAGGGCTGGCGCCCGCTCGGGCAGTGAAGCCGCCGCCGGCTGTGCCGCGCCCGCCACGCCCACCTGGCGCCCCAGCTCGAGCTCTGCAGTGCGCAGCGCCGCCTCCGTCTCGATTACGGCCAGCTCGGCATTGCCCACCTCGAGCTCGGCGCGCAGTACGTCCGATGCCGTGGCCGTTCCCACTTCGAGCCGCGTCTCGGCGAACTCGAGCTGCTGGCGCGCCCGCTCGAAGCGCTGTGCCGCCGCCCGCACCAGATCCGCCGCCGCGGCCGCGTCGTAGAACGCCGCCGTGGTACGCAGGATGGTCTGGAAGCGCTGCGCACGGTACTGCGCGTCCGCCGCCGCCACTTCCGCCGAGGCCGCCCGATGCTGCAGCAGCCGCCGCCCACCCGAGAACAGCTCGTAACTGCCCGCTGCCTGGGCGGTGTAGCTCTCCGAGACCAGCCGCCCCGTCGACTGGTCGAAGCGCTGGTTGCTCGAGTTGCCGTACGCCGAGCTGAGGGTCAGTGTGGGCAGCCACGCGCCCCGGGCCTGAAGCAGCCCAGCCTCCGCCGTGGCCACTGCCGCCTCTGCGGCCACGGCCGCCGGGTCGTGCGCCAGCGCCATGCGGATCGCCTCGGCCAGCGTGACCACGGCCGGCACAGCCGATTGCTGCGCGGACGCCCCCGGCGAGGAGACAAAGATCGCCGCGCCGGCCATAGCCGCCAGGCCGACGGGCCGCACCCTGCGGTAGCTCTTCATGGCTGGGAAAGTAACAGGTCCTGCCCCTGCGCCAAGCGCGCGCTCGCGGAAAGCTGGCCGGAGCGGCAGCCGGCTGAGGTCCATGATAATCAACTAAATCTTAACGCAGACGCGCACCGCCGTCACTTCGTTAAAGGCGCGCCGCCGGAAAGCCGAAGTGTGGTCCCCCAGGGATCCCTTGCCAGCCAGCCATGCGCCGCGCGCTCCACGGGGTGCCCCGCCTCTCGAAGGCGTGCCGCCGCGGCCTCCGCCTGCTCGGGCCGCGGCACGACGATCTCCCAATCGAGCAGCCGGGCATCCCCTGGCTGCGGGCGGGCGGCAGCGGCGCCTGCCCAGGTGTTCAGACCCAGGTGATGGTGGTAGCCGCCGGCCGAGAGGAAGAGCGCGCCCGCATAGCTGCGCACGACGACGTCGAATCCCAGCGCCGCGTGATAGAAGGCCGCCGCATCGTCCAGGTCCGCCACATGCAGATGCACGTGCCCGATCACCGTGCCCGCAGGCATGCCCTGCCACACCGCGCCCCCGCCCGCCCGCACCAGATCCGCTATGTCCAGTGGGCGGGTGTCCATGAGCAGCTCGCCCTTCTGATAGCGCCATGTCGAACGCGGACGGTCCGCATAGACTTCGACGCCCAGTCCGTCCGGGTCGCGCAGGTACAACGCCTCGCTCACCAGATGGTCTGAAGCGCCCGGCCGCTCGCCGCGAGCCGTGAGGTGCGCCAGGAAGCGCGCCAGCGCGCCCCGGTACGGCAGCAGGATCGCAAAGTGGTACAGGCCCAGCCTACCCCGGTGCGGCACCGGCGCCGCACCGGCGCGCTCGTGCAGCTCGATCAGCGGCACGTCGCCGCCCTCAGCCGCAAGCGCCACCGCCTCGCCATGATTTGGGACCGCGCGGAAGCCGAGCGTGCTCTCGTAGTACGCCAGCGACCGCGAGAGGTCCGCTACCTGCAGCCGCACCCGCCCCAGCCGGGTCGCGGCCGGGAGGCGGGGCTCCCCGATGATCGCCGCGCCCAAGCTCTCCTCGCCCGCGGCCCCGCCCGCCATCGGGTCACGAGCTGGCATGACGCCCATCCTCAGGCCGAAGTGATGCGCCACCGCATGAAGTGATGCGCCATCGCATGCAGGTAGGACACGTGTTACGTTACAGCAGCAGCGAGAGCATACGTGTTACAACACCCAAAGTCAACCGCGGCGAGCAGACTGGCGATCGACCGCGGGCGGGGGGAAGCTGGCGTCGGTCAGGGGTACGGGCCGTGTGTCCGGAGGCTTGACCGGATGGCATCTCGAGCAGGAGCACGATCCTTGCGCCACGCCTGTTCTCCCAACACTCACTCGATCCGAAAGGACAGATCATGGCGCGAGAGACGGGGACGGTAGCGCGATTCATGGACGAGAAGGGCTTCGGCTTCATTCATCCGGACCGCGGCGGCAAGGACATCTTCGTGCACCACTCCGCGATCGGGGGCGCTGGGTTCAAGACCCTGCGGGAGGGCGAGCGCGTGGAGTTCGACCTCGTTCAGGACCCCAAAGGCCCCCGGGCAGAGAACGTCGTCCGCCTCGAAGAGTAGCGGCCGCTGCCGGCCCTGCACGAACGAGACTTCCCCGTAGGGCCAAGCGGCTCCCGGGGATCACCCGAGTCGCCGACGAGTCCAGTGCATCCCGAAACCACTTGACAGGCCGCTGCTCAGCTCCACACTTTACTAGTGCATTAAATAATGGATCAGTTTAGCAGCCCATGACGCCCAACCGACTGAACACGACCTTCGCTGCGCTCGCGGACCCGACTCGCCGCGCGATTCTCGCGCGCCTGGCTTTGGGCGAGGCCACGGTGACCGAGCTGGCGGAGCCGTTCGCCATGAGCCTGCCCGCCGTCTCCCGGCACCTCAAGGTGCTCGAGCGCGCCGGTCTGATCACGCGCCGCCGGGAGGCGCAATGGCGGCCGTGCCGGCTCGAGGCGAGGCCGCTCCGGGACGTGGCCGATTGGCTGGCGCAGTATCGCCGGTTCTGGCACGAGCGCCTATCGTCGCCCTGATCGCTCCTGTGTCGGCCGCAATCATGGGGCCCTACCCATGTCCAACCTCGAGAGCGGATTGCAGCTCTTCCAGTACCAAGCCATCCCGCTCCACCGAACGAAGCTGTTGCAGAGCTCTCAAAGCGCCTGGGGAGCGAATCCTGCCCAGCGCCCACACCGCGTGCCCGCGCACCAGCGGCTCCTCGTCCTGCAACGCCTTGACCAGCACCGGCACCGCCTCCGGCGAGCCCCAGTTGCCCAGCGCCACCGCCACGTTCCGCAGGAAGCCCGCGCGTTTGGCCCGCCGGAACGCAGAGCCACGCGAGTAATCCTCCCACTCCGCCTGGCTCATCGCCATGAGCTCGACGAGTCGCGGCCCGTCCGTCCCGGGCACCTGGAACCTGCCCTGCCCTGTTCCGGCTACCGTGCCCGAGCCCGTGCCCACCGTGGGAACCCGCCGACCGCGATCCCGCCCCCGATCCCGATCCGTTTCCGAGCCTGAGCTCGCCCGCAACTCCGGCTCGCGCGTAAGCTTCACGAACTTGGGCCCATTGAACGGGCACGCCTCCTGGCAGATGTCGCAGCCGAAGATGCGGTCGCCCACCAGCGGCCGCAGCTCCCGCGGGATGGGTCCCCGCAGCTCAATGGTGAGATAGGAGATGCAACGCCGGGCGTCGATGACCGGCGCACCGGCCGCATCCCGGCCCAGCAGCGCGCCCGTGGGACAGGCCTCGACGCAGGCGTTGCAGCGCCCGCAGTGGTCCGCCTCGAAGGGAGCGTCCGGCTCGAGCTCCAGCTCCAGCAGCAGCGTGCCCAGGAAGAAGTACGAACCGCGACGCGGGTGGATGAGCATGGTGTTGCGCCCGAACCACCCCAATCCGGCGCGGCGGGCCAGCTCCCGCTCCAGCACCGGCCCCGTGTCCACATACGCACGCGCCGCGGGCAGCTCCCGCCCGACCTCCCCTTCCAGCCACGCCAGCAGCGCCAGCAGCTTCTGCTTCAACACCTTGTGGTAGTCCCGGCCGCGCGAGTAGCGGGCGACGATGCCATAGGAAGCCGCATCGCCCGCCCGTGTCTCTGTGTCGCCCCGCTGCCGCTCCGGCTCCTCCCCCTGCGCCGCGCGGTCGTCGGGATAGTAATTCAGGCCAACCACCAGGGCGGAGCGCAGCTCGGGCCAGGCGCGGCGCGGGTCGAGCCGTCGCGCCACGGCGTCGGGCCGGGCGAGGTAGGCCATCTGGCCGTTGCGGCCGGCGGCCAGCCACTGCTGGAGGAAGGCGGCGTGGTCACTCTGGTGGAGCGGCGCAATGCCGGCCAGGTCGAAACCCAGGCGCTTCGCCTGCTTCTTCAGGCGCGCGGTGAGCGAGGCGGTCGAGGCGAGCATGGTCTGCTCCTACCCGTCCGCCGGGGGCCGCGGTCCCCGCGGGCGCGATTATTCCGTTGGTGCATCCTGACATCCGATTCCGAGAGCGCCGGCTGCGTCCCGCGACCGGCCTGCCGAGGGAATGTGCTATGCTCCTGCTGGCGGCGCTTCTGGCCCTGTCCGACCACGAGCAGGAGGCCGGCCGGTTTCGTCTTACCCTGGCTGGCGATGGATCGAGACGGTCGCCCAGCCGTGCTGATTCATTTCCGCCGCCGGCCGCGCATCCACCGCCGGCTGCGCCAGCCGAAAATCTCCGAGCTTCCCCACCTGCTCCCGGCACTCGACCGCGAGCGTGCAGAGCCGGAGGCGGACGTCCCAGCCGCGCAGCACGGAATCCTGCGCCGCGATCGCCCATTCGACCCGTGTTTCCGGCGCGAGCAACGGCCGGAAGCGGGCCAGCGGCCGTGCAGCCTGGAAGGTGAAGCTGTACCACGAGGGGTTCAGCGCCAGGGAGTGGACAGCCCGGGCGCGCAGCGTGGCCGCGGCTGCAGCCGGCAGCGGAACTTCTGTCAGGTAGCCGCGCAGGGCCACGAGGCTCCCGCGGCTGACCTGCAGATCGATCTTCCGGACCCGGACGGGTTGGCCTTCCAGCTCCAGGCGGAAGCTGTCGGGCAGAGTGAACCCGGTGCCCTCCGTCCGCGAGGCCGTGAACGGGAAGAGCAACCGGAGTGTGGGGCTGGCATGGGATGGAACGGGCGCGGGCTGGCCGGCACGCTGGGCGCTCGGCGTGCCGGCCGCACCGGCCGGGCTCGACGCCACCGCCACCGTGGTGGCCAGCCGGAGCTCGATCCAGGTTTCGGCCCGGGTGGCTGTAAAGCCGTCCGGAAAGGCGCGCCGGCGGTTTTCCGGGGCGCGCGAGTCGAACCTGGTGTCGCGCCGCACCTCGCTGCGCACGACCAGGCTCTCCAGAAAGATGCCCCCTGTCCCCTGCACCCGCTCGACGAGCGGCGCCTGAAAGTTGACGCCCACCGGCCCGTCATAGGCGGGCCGCCGGTCATCATCGGCCCTGCCCCGAAGCATGGGGACCGTCAGCCCGGCGGCGCACAGGCAGAAGAGCGGCAGGCAGCGCGGCGCGGGGGTCAGGAAGCCCATGCCTGCGCTCCATGTGCTGGCCTGGGGTTGCCGAGTGTCGGCGGTCGGGTGACAGGTCTCACGCGCACGGTCGTCCGTTGACGCTCAGGACCCATGTACCAGCGCTGCCCGCCGCTCTGTTCATCGGAGGATCCACTTCCGTTACCGGCATCTGGGCGAGCCGCTGGGCGGCCCAGACGCTTTCGCCCCAGAATATGCCGGCCCGGCGCACGGCGGCAAGCGGGGCCGCTTGGCGCCTGCTGGGCCTCGGTGAGGTGGTCGGCCGCCCGGCGGGCGCAGCCGAGACGATAACAGACGATAATGCGACGACGGCCCCGAGCTAAGATGCAGGCCGTATTTGGCCCGGTCCGCCGACAGCCGCGGCCGCCCTCTCGGCAGTGGAGGCACCTGTGCCCATGGCCAGCTCGTCGCACTGCGCACCGCTGCGGGGTCCCGTCGCACGCCTCGCCCCCGTCGTCTTCGCTGCCGCTCTCCTCGGCGGCTGCGCCGGGGATTCCACCGGGCCAGCCGGTGGGGCCGGGCCCGTCGCATCCCTGGTCAAGGTCAGTGGCGATAGCCAGAAAGGCGCCGTCGCAAGCGCTCTGTCCGCGCCGCTGGTCGTGAGGCTCACGGATGCCGCGGGGAAACCTGCGGGCGGCAGCCTGGTGATATGGGAGGTGACTGCAGGCGGCGGGTCGGTGAGCCCCGCCGGCCACCGGAGCGATACAGCGGGTGAAGCCCGTACCACCTGGACGCTGGGGACGACTCCCGGC
>JACQVE010000152.1 GCA_016209965.1 Gemmatimonadota bacterium
ACCTACCGCAAGTCAATCGACCAGCTCATTAAGCTGCTTCGCGTCCTGGACTGCGACATTGAAGTCGTGGTGCGCGACCGCGCCCGGCAAAGCGCCTGAAGGCGGCCACCCCTGAGGGTCTGACGGCCAACCCCGCCGGGTGGCCGGTCAGTCCAGTTGCACCTGCCGGACCTCCAGCACCTCTGGCAGTCCGCGCAGCTCGTCCACCAGCTCGGCGCTCAGCCGGCCGTCCACGCTGATGGCCGCCAGCGCCTCGCCGCCCGCCTCGAGCCGCGCCTGGTGGTACTCGCCGATGTTGATGCCGGCAGTGCCCAGCAGTGTGCCCACCCGGCCGATCACGCCGGGCACGTCGCGGTTGCGCAGCACCACGAGTGCGCCGCGCGGGACCACGTCAATGTGGAAGTCGCCTATGCGCACGACGCGCGGGTGCTGTGCCGCGAGCAGCGCGCCGGCCACCAGCACCTGTCCGCCGCCTTGGGAGAACAGCCGCACCTCGAGGTATTCGGCGTAGTCCGCGTGCGGCCCCAGCCGGACCTGCCGCACCTGCATGCCGCGGGACTGGGCGAGGTGCAGGGCATTCACGAAGTTGACGGCGCCTGCGCCCAGCACACCGGCCAGCACGCCGATCAGGGCGCTGGCGGCGAGTGGCCGGAGCAGCCCCTCCTCCACCGCGCCGGCGTAGCGGATCTCCGTAGCCTCGACGGCGCCGTCCGCCAGCACGCAGGCGAGCTGCCCCAGCCGCTGCGCCAGGTCCAGCAGCGGGCGCAGCCGTCGCATCTCCTCGCCGCCAATGGCGGGGGCGTTGACGGCACGGGACAGGTCGCCCTCGACCAGCGCGGCACGGACCGCCTCCGCGATCTCGACCGCCACGTTCTGCTGCGCCTCCTGCGTGGCGGCGCCCAGGTGTGGCGTCAGCACCACGTTGTTCAGAGCGCGCAACCGGTGTTGCGGCGCCAGTGGCTCGAGGTCGAAGACGTCCAGCGCTGCGCCGGCCAGGCGGCCGGAGGCCAGGAACCGGGACAGCGCGGCCTCGTCCACCACGCCGCCGCGCGCCGCGTTCACCAGGAAGGCGCCCGGTTTCATGCGCGCGAGCTCCGCCTCGCCGATCATCCCGGCTGTGGACTCCGTGAGCGGCACGTGCAACGACAGCACGTCCGCGCGGCGCAGCACCTCATCCAGCGAGGCCAGCTCGATTTCCAGCGCCCGGGCGTGCTCCTCGCCCAGGAAGGGGTCGTAGGCGACGACGCGCATGCCGAAGCTCTTGGCCCGCCGAGCCACCTCGCCCCCGATCCGGCCAGCTCCTACCAGGCCCAGGATCTTGCCATACAGCTCCGTGCCGCTGAAGCGCGAGCGGTCCCACTCGCCCTCCTTCATGGAGCGATCGGCCGCCGGCACGCGCCGCACCAGCGCGAGCAGCAGCGCCATGGTCAGCTCCGCCGCGGAAACCGTGTTGCCGGAGGGCGCATTCAGCACCGCGATCCCCCGTTCCGTGGCCGCCTCGACATCGATGTTGTCCACACCCACGCCGGCCCGGCCAATCACCTGCAGCCGGTCCGCGCGCGCCAGCGCTTCCCGCGTGATGCGCGTCGCGCTGCGCACGATCACGGCATCGACCCCGGCCAGCGCGCGGGCCAGCTCCTCGCCCACCAGGCCGGGCCATTCCACAATCTCGAACCGCCCGTCTGCGCGCAGCGGCTCCAGCCCCTCCGGCGCAAGAGCGTCCGCGATCAAGATGCGATAACTCGCGCTCACGCCAGCACCTCTTCCAGCTCCGCCAGCAAACCCTCCAGCTCGGAGACCGTGTGGTCCCCCATGTGGCCAATCCGGATCAGGGCATCCTTCATCCTGCCGTACCCCGGCGCGATCGTGTACCCCCGCTCGCGCAGGGCGGCCGTGACGTGCGGGCCGGTCCACCCCGGCGGCAGCCGGATACAGGTCACGGTGGGCGAGCGGTACCCGGGCGGCGCCAGCACCTCCATGGCCAGCCCGCGGGCTCGCATGGCCTCCACCCAGTCGTAAGTCCTGCGCGCCATGGCCACGTGCCGCGCCCAGCGCCCCTCCACCGTCTCCTCGCGGATGCGCTCGGCCTGCGCCGCCAGCGCGTAGAGCAGCGAGATCGCAGGCGTGTTGGGCGTCTGATACTTGCCCAGCGAGCTCTCGAACTCGAGCAGGTCCAGGTAGACGCCCCGGCCCGGCCGGCTCTGCGCCCGCCGCAGCACGTTCTCCTGCGCCACGCCAAAGGCCAGGCCGGGCGGCAGTGCCAGTGCCTTCTGCGAGCCGGTCAGCACGAAGTCGAGC
>JACQVE010000153.1 GCA_016209965.1 Gemmatimonadota bacterium
ACCGTCAGCTTCTCGGCCTGGATCCGGGCAATGCGATCCCAGATGTCACCGTAACTCTCGCGCAGCTTCGCGTACGCCTCGACCTTCTGCCGGAACTCGCGCTCCCACCGGAGCTTCCGGCCCAGGAGCAGGGTGTCGTTCAGCCCCGCCAACTGACCCGTGTAGGCCTTGAGGCTGTTCTCAATGTTGAAAAGCTGATCCCGCACCTGGCGCTCGGCCTCCGGACCACGCGCGGCCACGCCCCTCAGGAAATCCCGCTGCTCCTGCCGCAGCCGCACGATAAAGCGGTGGCGGTAGCTCCGCTCGTACATGAGCTGGGCCACTGTCGCCTGCCGGCTCGTCCCGCCCGGATTGCCGGTGATGAAGACCAGCTCCTCCTCGGCCGCGCCGTCCGCGTCCCAGCGGAAATACTGCGGCGTGCCGAGTGGTGCCTTGCCGTCCGACTGGTACGCACGCACGAACGCCACGTCCAGGTCGTAGCGAGGATAGGTGAAGTTGTCCGGATCCCCGCCAAAGAAGCCGGCCTGCAGCTCGGGCGCGAACACCAGCTTGACCGGCGCATAGCGTTGATAGCGGTAGAGCCTGTACTGCCCGCCATGGAACAGCGAAACCACCTGGCACTGCAGGCCGGACGCGGCCTCGCACTCCTGCACGATCTCCTGCTGCTCCGCCTCCTGCGCCTCGGCAATGGCTCGCTCGGCCGCGCCCGCCGGCGCCGCCGCCTGCACCCGCTCGGTCACGTCCTCGATCGAGACCAGTTGGTCGAGGAACAGGTCGGGGCAGAGCAACTCGTCATTCCGCGTGGCGGCGTAGAAGCCCTCGATCACATAGTCCCGCGTGTCCGTCGAGACGGCCTCCACACAATCGCGGGCACAGTGGTGGTTGGTCATGACCAGCCCGTTCGGCGACACGAAGGAAGCCGAGCAGATCTCGCCGTAGCGGACGGAGGCGAGCCGTACATGCTCGAGCCACTCAGCCGTCGGCTCGAAGCCGTAACGCGTCTTCCAGTATTCGAGCGGCGGGTTCTCGAAGGTCCACATGGTCCCCAGCTCGAGGCCGGTGAGCTGCACGCGGTCCGCCGTCCGCAGCGCACCGGGCGGGGGCTCGAGCGGCGACATGGCATTCGCTGGTGCGGCTGCGGCGGGCGCGGGTGCTCCCTCGGGTGACCCGCCGCGCGACGCGCAGCCGAGCAGCAGGAAAAGAGCGGCCGTGGTCGCTGATCGGGAAAGGACGCGCAGGGCAGGCATAACGGGCTCCGGGTGAACGTGGTCTCGCTGCCGCCAGCGAGCGGCCCGCAAGGTAGTGTGCACCGGCTCTCCCGGCTACCCGTCCACCAGCGACCGAAACGGCTCCGGTAGCGCCCCTGCATCCCTGGCAGATGCGGTGCCAGCCGGATCGACCGCGCTCAGCGTATGCCAGAACAGCCGCCGAGCGGGCGCCTCCCCGCGCATCGCGGCCAGCAGCCCGGCCGCTGCCTTGGCCGTGTAGGTAGGATCCAGCGCCAGACCGGCGTGCTCGAACAGCTCGGCGGCCTTTCTCCCCGCCGCGGTCTCCCGCGCATATCCCTCGCCGAACTGGTCATGCCGAAGCTGGATGCGCGAGAGCGTCGCCGCCCGGGAGGGGACAGGTATCCCTGCCCACCGGAGTACCCGGCCCGTTCGGGCCACCAGTCGGGCCAGCGCCCGCTCATTGGCCACCATCCGGGCCGCCACGCGGGTCGCGATGACCCGCGCGTCCAGACCAGCCAGCCCCAGACCCAGCGCCACGCCGGCAGCCGTGCCCAACGTCCCCGCTGCCAGGTGCACGACTTGAGGCGGCGGCATGGATCCGCCCTGGATCTGTCCGGCCAGCTCGAGCGCGCCGCTCACGTAGCCCAGCGTTCCTATCGAGTCGGAGCCACCCGGCGCAATGACGTAGACGCGCTCGCGGCGGTGGATCAGGCGGGCCGCGAGCAGCGCCAGCGGCACGGTCTCCATGCGCGGCGTGAAGCGCAGTTCGGCGCCACAAGCGTGGTCCAGCAGCAACGCCTGGCGCACGCGCGGCGTCGGCCGCTGCGGGAAGAGAACGAGCGTGACGCGGAAGCCCAGCCGCGAGCCGTAGACGGCCACGGCCAGACAATGGTGCGAGCCGGCAGCCCCCGCCGTGATGAGCCGCTCCGCTCCCCGGCGGCGCGCGTCGGCCAGCAGGAACTCCAGCTTCCGCACCTTGTTCCCGCCGTACGCCTCGCCCGACAGGTCGTCGCGCTTGACCCACAGCTCCGTTCCGCCGGCGCCGAGCCGCAACGGCTCCAACGGCGTGGGGAACGTCCCCAGAGGGAGCCACGGGATGCGCTCAACCAGTTGCGGAAACCGCCGGAACAGGGCGGGGGCTGCGGGAGCAACCTGCGTCACGGCACGCCGATCAGATTGAGGAAAGGAGGGCCGCCGCGACGGTGACCGCCGAGGCAGGGATGAGGGAAAAGCTAGCCCTTCCAGCCCACTCTGTCACGCGCTGCGGGCCCGGTGGCTCACCCTGCCGCGACCGGTGGCCGAATCCACCAACAGGCCTGGAGCCGGCCATCCATCCAACCCCGCCAGGCATCCTCGTGAACTCGACCACTCAGCCGCGTGGGTGCCGCCGGGGGCCGGCTGCCTCCGGGCGGCGCGCCGCTCTCCCGCTTCACCCGGATCACGGTCATGCACCAGACCTGGGCCGCGCTCTCCACCACCGCTTCCTCGCTTTCGCCCTGGTACGTGGTCTCGACCGGCTCCGGAAAGG
>JACQVE010000154.1 GCA_016209965.1 Gemmatimonadota bacterium
CGCCAGGATGGCGTTCCCCTGCCAGAGCACCGTGTCCTTTTCGCCTACTACCCGCACGCTGACCGCCTCGCCGGCCGCAACGCCGTACCCCTCCACGTACACCCGTGGCGGCTCGCCGCCGTACGGCACGGTGCGCCGCGGGTTCACGATCAGCTCGGGAGCCACCGTCCGCGAGCCGCGGCCGCTCGCCCCGTAGACCAGCACGGGGCCGGCCAGGGTAGCGGCAGCAGCGCCGTATGCTGGTACCGGCAGCGTGTCCTGGGCGCGGAGGCCGCGCGAGCTCAGGGCATCGCGCGCCTCGAAGTGCACCGTGTAGCGGTCCGGCGGCAGCGCGAGCAGCGCCTGGAAGATGATGGTCTCCTCGGTTCGTCCCGTTTCCGGAAAGCTCCCCACCCGCACCTTCTCCCGCCGCTCCAGCCGCTTCACTTCCACGCTGTCCCGCAGGAACGCCAGCTTGACTTCGTACTCGCCCGCGAAGCCGCTGCCCTCTCGCTGGAAGCGCAACGCGTTGTTGGACAAGGACAGGCCCACCAGCACGTAGGTCGAGTCGGCCGGGCCGGCCAGCGTGGCAAAGCTGGCAACCGCGGGGAAGTCCTCTGGTCCCGCCAGCATGCCCAGGTCGCGGTAGACCTCGAGCGGGCGCGCCACACTGCCCTCGCGCTTCGCCTCGGGCCCGCCCCGTGCGCCGCCGCGGCCGCCGCAGCCGCCGAGCAGCACGAGGAACAGGATCAAAGCCAGAGGGCCACCGGCGAGGTGGCCCTCCCGACGGCGTCGTTCCAGGCTGCCTTGGATGCTCATGTCTCTATCGCCGTGCCGGTTCCCATGGCATGGAGCGCATCGACCATTTTCTGCGCCGACTCCTCCATGTCGATGACCAGGCGGTCGATCCTGGTCACGAAGTAGTTGTGCATGATGTTGATGGGTATCGCAATGCTCAGCCCGGCCGCCGTCGTGATCAGTGCCACCTTGATCCCCCGCGCCACCAGTGTCGCCTCGACATCGCCCGCCACCTCGATAGCCTCAAAGGCCTGGATCATTCCCACCACCGTGCCCAGGAAGCCGAGCAGCGGCGCCACATTGGACAGCGTCGCCAGCCAGACCAGCCCCCGCTCGAGAGCCGCCATCTCGATGAGCCCCACGTTCTCAATGGCTTTCATCACCCGCTCGGTTCCCTCCTCGTGGCGGCTGAGCCCTGCCACCAGGATGCGGCCGGCCGGCGTGGCCGACTCGCCGGCCACCGTCATGGCGCCCGCGACGTCCTGGCGCCTGAGCCGCTCGTCCACTTCCCGCAGCACCTTGCGCGTGGGCCCGCTCTTGGTGTTCAGGTCAACCAGCTTCCAGATGATGATGCCCAGGCCCAGCAGCGTGCAGGCGCCCAGCGGCCACATCATCCAGCCGCCATCAGCCCAGAGCGTGAGGAGTTGCTGCATGAACGGTACCGGGGTCCTGGGGCGGGAGTTCCGGAACGCGGGCGCCCGAAGCTAGGCGCGGCCGCTAGCAGTGTCAAGCTGGCACATAGGCCGGCTCCTTGATACACGCCGCGAACTGGCCGGGCGCCTTTTCCGCGAGGGGCGGCACGATCCGGGCGCAGTCCGCGTCCTTCAGCGGGTGGGGGCAACGCGGGTGGAAGGGGCAGCCCGGCGGCGGCTGCGCGGGACTGGGCTGGTCACCGCTGAGCACGATCCTGCTGCGCGCGCGCCCCGGCTCGGGAATCGGCACGGCGGAGAGGAGCGCGCGGGTGTACGGATGGCGCGGCTTCTCGCGCAGCGCCGCTGCGTCGGCGAGCTCGACGATCCGGCCCAGGTACATCACCGCAATGCGGTCACTCATATGATCGACCACGCTCAGGTCGTGAGCAATGAAAAGGTAAGCCAGTCCCAGCCGCGCCTGCAGCTCCTGGAGTAGATTCAGCACCTGAGCCTGGACGGAGACGTCGAGGGCGGAGACGGGCTCGTCGCACACGATGAAATCCGGCTCGACGGAGAGGGCGCGGGCGATCCCGATGCGCTGCCGCTGCCCGCCGCTGAACTCGTGCGGATAGCGGGTCGCGTGCCCCGCGGAGAGTCCCACCAACTGGAGCAGCTCCTGGACGCGCGCCTGCGCCGCAGCGCCACGCGCCAGTCGGTGCACGGAGAGCGCCTCGCGCAGCATCTCGCCCACGGTCATGCGCGGATTGAGCGAGCCGTAGGGGTCCTGGAACACGATCTGTACCCGGCGTCGCAAGGCGCGCAGCTCTGCTTCGTCCAGCGCGAAGATCTCGCGCCCCTGGAAACGCGCGCTGCCGCCCGTCGGCTCGATCAGCCGCAGCACGGTGCGGCCCAGGGTGGTCTTACCGGACCCGGACTCCCCCACCAGTCCCAGGGTTTCGCCGCGCCGCACCCAGAACGAGACGCCGTCCACGGCACGAACGTGCGCCCGCACGCGGCCGAACACGCCGCGCCGGACCGGGAAGTACTTTTCCAGTCCGCGCACGTCCAGCAGCACATCGGGAGGCGGCGGCAGCTCGTCGGGCGTGCGGCCACGCACATCACTGTCGCCCTTGGGCGGCGGCAGGGGCGGAGGCGGCGTGCTCATCGGGCGACGTCCGGCTCCACGCGGGGCGGCTCGCTGGCTTCTCGCGGCGGCGCGGCCGGCGGCTCGAGCTCTGCGGGCGGCACCCCGGGCAAGGCGGCCGCCTGCCGGTGGTACTCCTCCGCGGGCGCGGGCGCCCGCGGCGCGGCGCCCGGGGTGAATCCCCGTCCCGCCGCATCGACCTGCGCGCGCTGCTCCGGCCACCGTTCCAGCCAGCACCGCGAAGTTTGCGCCGGCCCGACCGGAAACAGCGGCGGCTCGGCGATGACGCACTGCTCCCAGCCGTACGGGCAGCGGGGGTGGAAGCGGCAGCCCGCGGGCCAGGCGACGGGGTTCGGCACGTTGCCGGGAATGGCGGCCAGCCGGTCAAGGCGCTGGCCTAGCCGGGGCAGCGACTGCAGCAGCCCGCGCGTGTAGGGGTGCCGGGGGTCACGGAACAGCTTCTCGACAGGCGCCTCCTCGGCCACCTGCCCGGCGTACATGACCAGCACGCGGTCGCACACCTCGGCCACCACGCCCAGGTCGTGCGTGATCAGGATCATGGCCATCCCGAACTGCTCCCTCAATCCTCGCAGCAACGCCAGGATCTGTGCCTGAATCGTCACGTCCAGCGCCGTGGTCGGCTC
>JACQVE010000155.1 GCA_016209965.1 Gemmatimonadota bacterium
GCGCCCAGGTGTGCGGCCAGAGCGAGCACGTCGCCCGGGCGCGCCTCGGCCGCGGGCTCGAGCGTCTCCGCGTCAACCAGCTCGATATATTGCGCCCGGACCGCCGGCTCCGACTCGAGCGTCTGCCGCACCAGTGCGCGCAGCCGCGCCGGAGCGCGCTCACCATTGCGGTAGGCCGTGGCCGCCCGCTCGAGACTCCGGTACAGGCTGGTGGCCTGGGCGCGCTCGGCCGGGGCGAGGTGCACGTTGCGCGAGCTCATGGCCCGGCCGTCCGGCTCGCGCACAATGGGAGCTACCTGGACGTGGCTGGGGAAGTCCAGGTCCCCAACCATGCGGCGGATCAGCACGGCCTGCTGGAAGTCCTTCTGCCCGAAGACGGCCACATCCGGCTGCACCAGGTGGAGCAGCTTGGCGACCACGGTCAGCACACCCTGGAAGTGGCCAGGCCGGAAGGCGCCGCAGAGCCGATCAGCCAGGCGGCCCGGCGTGACCTGAACCACCGGCTCACCCGCGGGATACATCTCGGCGTCTGGCGGTGCGAACAGCAGGTCCACGCTGCGGGCACGCGCCAGTTCCGCGTCCCGCTCCAGGTCCCGCGGGTACTCCGCCAGGTCCTCGGTGGGGCCGAACTGCAGCGGGTTCACGTAAATGGAGAGGACGACGAAGTCAGCGCCCGCGCCACGCGCGCGGTTCAGGAGTGAGAGGTGGCCCTCGTGCAGGAACCCCATGGTCGGGACCAGCCCGATGCGCCGGCCGGCCGCCCGCTCGACCGCCACGAACCGGCGCACGTCCGCGCGGCTGTGGACGAGCTTCACTCGAAGGAGTGCTCCGGGCCCGGGTATTGGCCCCCGCGCACGGCCGCGCTGTACTCCGCGACGGCGGAGCGAGCCACGCCCGCGAGGTCGGCGAACCGGCGCAGGAAGCGGGGGTGGAATCCCTCGTTCAGGCCCAGCATGTCGTACAGCACCAGGACCTGCCCGTCCACGAGCGGACCTGCGCCAATGCCGATCGTGGGAATTTCGACCGTGCGAGTGATCTCGCCCGCCAGCGCCGAAGGCAGGAGCTCTAGGACAATGGCAAAGCACCCGGCATCAGCGAGACGGACGGCATCGGCCCGGAGCCGGTCCGCCTGGCCCGCCTCCCGCCCCTGCACGCGATAGCCGCCCAGCGCGTGCACGGATTGCGGTGTGAGGCCCAGGTGCCCGAGCACCGGGATGCCGGCGCGCAACAGGGCGCGTACGTGGCGCGCCGTCTCCTCGTCCCCGCCCTCCAGCTTGACCGCCTCCGCGCCCGTTTCCTTGAGGATACGGCCTGCGTTGCGCAGCGTCTCTTCGGGCGAGATCTGGAAGGAGAGGAAAGGCATGTCCACGGCCAGCAACGCGTGCTTCACCCCCCGCCGTGCGGCGCGGGCGTGGTGGATCATCTCCTCGAGGGTGACCGGGAGCGTCGAGTCGTAGCCGCAAACCACCTGGCCCAGCGAGTCGCCCACCAGGACCAGGTCTACGCCTGCTTCATCGACCAGGCGGGCGAACAGGTAGTCGTAAGCGGTGAGGGCGACGATCTTCTCGCCGCGCCGCTTCATCTCGACAAGGTGCCGCACGGTTACACGCCGTTCCCGGCCCGTGCCCTGGCTGGTCATTGCGCCCTCCGGGCAACCCGGCTGAAAAGCGCGTAATGGTGCGCCTTTCCTGGCGTTTGACGGCGCGGCAAAGGTAGCGGCATCTTCCGGAGGTGTCAAACGCGCTGCGCTACGACCCGCTCCTGGTCAGGTACCTGGCGGAAGAGCTTTGCCAGGAGCTCGAGGGCGCCCCCGTGACGGCACTGCGGCTCGCGCCGGGGGCGCGCCGGGTCGTGCTCGAGACCGGGGAACGCGCTCTCGTCTTCGAGCTGCACCCGACCCGCGGCTGGGCACGGCTCGCCGCGCCATCCGGATCGCGGGAAGGCCTCCCGCTCCCCCGCCGCATGGTAGTCGCCTCCGTGGCCGCACCGGCCGACGAGCGCCTGCTCTACATCGCGTTCGGGTCACGCGCCACCAGGCGCGTGCAGCCAGCCCGCCTGGTGCTCGAGCTCCTGGACAACCAGTGGAACGCGCTGGTGCTGGATGCCGGGGACCGCATCCTGTCCGTGCTCCGCCCCCGGCAGGCCGGTGGGCGGGTGCTCCGTGCGGGGGCCGTATACCTTCCGCCGCCCCCAACCAAGCGCGCAGGCGGGGACTCCCCGGTCGGCCGGCAGGAGTGGCGGGAGCTTCTGCACGCTGTGCCGCCGGCCGAGCGCCTGCGCTGGCTGGTGGCGCGGGTGGCGTACATCAGCCCGCTGAACGCCGGCTGGATTCTCGGGCCCGCAGCAGTGACCGAGGATGCGGCTGCGCTCGATGCCGCGCACCAGCGCTATCACTGGCTTCGTTCGCTGCCGCCTGCTCAGCCGCAGCTCCTCTCGCTGGACGGCTCGCCCCAGCCGTATCCAGTGCCGCTCGCCGGCATGGCGGGGCGGCCCTTCCCCACCCTCCTCGCGGCCCTGGAGGCGGCGGCGCAGGCCGCTCAGGAGAAGCCCAGGTCGGGCGACGTTGCCGCGGGTGCGCCGTCGCTTCCAGAAGAAATGCTGGCCCGGCCGCGCGCCGCCCTGCAGCAGGCGGAGCGGCGGGTGAAGCGGTTGCGCGCCCAACTGGCTCGCGCTCCCGAAGAGGCCGCCGCGCTGCGGCACAAAGCGGATCTTCTGCTGAGCCAGGTGGCGCGGGTGCGGAAGGGGATGGATCGGGCCGAGCTATCGGACTTCGCCGGCGGAACGGTGATGGTCGAGCTGGACCCCGCACTCGCGCCGGCCGAAAATGCGCAGCGCCTCTACGCAGCCGCCCGGAAGCGGCAGCGCGCGGCCGCCCGGCTGCCGCGGATGCTGGAAGAGGCCGAGGCCGAGCTCGAGCGGCGGGGCGCATGGCTGCAACGTGCGCTGAGCGGCGAGGTCGAGGCGGCGGAAATCGCGCCGGCGCTGGGCGCCGCCGCCACTCCCCCCGCCCCCGCCGCTCCGCGCCGGCCCACCGCGCCCGCGCCCTACCGGCGCTATCGCACCTCGGGGGGCTGCGAGGTCCGCGTCGGCCGGAACCGCCGGGCCAACGACCAGCTCACGTTTCACCACTCGGCGCCGGAGGACATCTGGCTGCACGCCCGCGATGCTGCCGGCGCGCACGTGGTGCTGCGCTGGGGGAGGAAGGACCAGAACCCGCCCGCGCGGGACCTGCAGGAGGCCGCCGTGCTGGCAGCACTGCACAGCAGCGCCCGCACCTCGGGCGTGGTGGCCGTGGACTGGACCCGGCGCAAGTACGTGCGCAAGCCGCGTAAGGCGCCGCCCGGCCTGGTCGCAATCGAACGCGTGAGCACCCTCTTTGTGGAGCCCGACGCATCCCTCGAGCGGCGCCTGCGCGCGCGCCACGCCGAAACGGAGGAAACGGAATAGGATACGTCCTCCGAACCGAAGCAGCGCCACTCCAGTGGCGGGAGTGGCTTTTGCGCTACGCCGGCGCCTCGTCCATGGCCCGCCGCAGGCTGCGCAGGAACTTCTCGGCACCCGCCGGCCCCCGGGAATCCAGAGCATCGATCAGCGCGCTGCCCACTACCACACCATCAGCCACTGCCGCGACCTCCGCCGCCTGCTCCGGGCTCGAGATGCCGAAGCCCACCGCGATGGGCACGCGCGCGACCTCCCGCAGCGCGAGTAGCTCCTGGGTCAGCCCTTGCCGCAGCCGTGCGCTGGCGCCGGTGACGCCCGTCCGCGAGATATAGTACAGGAAGCCCTGCGCCCGCCGCGCGATGTCCCTGGCCCGTGCCGCCGGCGTGGTCGGCGCGACGAGGCGCACGAGATCCAGCTCGGAATCCTCGATCCCCCGTTCCAGCACCGGGTCGGCGCCTAGGGGCAGGTCCGTGACCAGCAGGCCATCGGCCCCCGCCGCCACGCTGTCCCGTACCAGGCGGCTGACGCCATAGGAGAGGAGTGGGTTCAGGTAGGTGAACAGTACCACGGCGGTGGCACGAACGGCCCGGAAGGCCGCGAGCTGATCCAGTGTCCACCCCAACGTGACCCCCCGTTCGAGTGCACGCTGCGATGCCCGCTGGATGGTGGGGCCGTCCGCCAGCGGATCGCTGAACGGCACACCCAGCTCGAGGATGTCCGCGCCGGCGTCCGCCAGGCGCACGAGCAACTCGCCCGTGGCAGCAGGGTCGGGATAGCCGGCGGTCAGGTAAGGGATCAGGGCGCGCCGCCCGGCCGCGCCCCACGCGGCGAAGCGCGGGGCAAGCCGCCCGGGCCTAGTGGATTCGACCACTATGTTCAGACGAAATAGTCGGCGACCCGGATTCCATACCGCTCGGGGTCCGTGGTCTTGATGATGGTGCGGCGCGGCCGCTCGGTTGCAGGGTCGATCTCGGAAAGGTCGGCGGCCACCGGCTCGGCCAGCGGCAAGCCGCTCGCGTCCGAGTGAAGCCTGACAATCGGCTGGTGCACCTTCTGCGGGTCCGGGTTGGGCGCGACGACCACGGCCAGCTCGTACGTGTCCAGGATGACCACCGTGCCCACGGGGAAAACGCCCGTGACGTTGACGAATGCCTTGACCAGCAGCGGGTCGTAGCCGCGCGCCGTATTGTCGCGCATCTCGCGGAACACGTCTTCCGGCCGCCAGGGCAGCGCCTGATAGCTCCGCTTCGAGGTCGCGGCATCGAAGCCATCGGTCACGGCTACAATGCGGCTGAACAGCGTGGGCTTGCGCGGCCGGCGGTTGCGGGGGTAGCCGCTCACGTCCAGCTTCATGTGATGCTCGTAAGCCACCAGCATGGCGCGGTAAGGCGGCTCGGCAAAGCCATGCATGGAGAACAGCGCCAGCAGCCCTTCCGTCGGGTGCTGCTGAACCTGCTGCCGCTCCGCCTCCGTCAGGCCCTCCGTCTTGTTGATCAGGTCGGGAGCAATGCGCGTCTTGCCAATGTCGTGGAAGAGAGCGGCAACGCCCAGCTCGTAGAGTTGGTTCTTGTCCAGCCCCAGCTTCTGGCCCAGCACCAGGCTGAAGATGCACACGTTGACGCAGTGCGTGAACGTATACTCGTCGTACCCGCGCAGCGTCGTCATCCCCAGCATCGATGTCTCGTTGTTCAACACCTGATCGACCATCGTCTGGATGGCGCGCTTGACTCGCCGGATATTGACCGCCTTGCCCAGCCTCATATCGCTTAGCACTTCGCGCGTCACCTGTACGGCCTGCACATAGGCGCGCTTTGCGGCCTGTCTGGCCTCGTCGTCCTGCACACGGACGGTTTCGCGTTCCGGGGTGGTGCGGATATGGACGGCCGGGCTCGCCGCCAGCCGGGCCGCAAAGCGGTTGAAGGCATCCTCCTTCGGCTCGTCCGTGCGCAGCAGAAGCGAGAGGAACGGCGCCCACTCCTCGCGACCCACTGCCGCGGCCATGGACACCGAGCCGATGCCGTGGCGGGAAAGCGCACTGGCCAGCGAGGAGAACAACAGATAATTCGAGAGATCGAAGCGCAGCCGCGAGTCGTTCAGGAAGAGGAAGTCCCCGGCCAGCCGCAGCTCGAGCATTCCCTCCCGCTGCAGGATGCTCTTCACCACGCGGTGCAGCTCGTTCAGCGCGTTCTGTACGGCAGCGTTCTCCAGCGGGTAGAGCTTCAGGTTCTGGAGCGCCGCGTACAGCGTCACCAGCAACTCCTTCCCCTGGGCCTGGAGCGCGCTGCCGCTCTGCCCCGCCGTCCCCACGCCGGTGCTCACAGGGCGGCCTCCTCCTGTCGCAGCGCCCGCGCCACGGCGTTCCGCACCACGGGATCCGCTTCTGCCGCCGCTCGCTCGAGGGCCTTGCGCGCCTCCGGCGTGCCCACCCGCCCCAACGCCAGCGCGGCGCAGGCCCGGATGTCCGAGGGCTGGCGCCGGCGCAGCAGACGGCGCCCATTAAGCAGCTCGTTCAAGAGCCCGATACTCGCATTGCCGGCCAGAGCGCCGTAGGCCTCGAAAAAGGCGATCTTCTCCTTGAGGTCGGCCTCCCTCACCTCCCGCGTGCGCAGCGCCTGCTCGAGGCGCGCGCTCGAGGCCCGATGCCCACTGCCGCCCAACCCGCGCACGGCCGCAATGCGTACCTCCCGATCCGCATCCGACAGCGCCTTGTGCAACGCGGCCATAGCATCGGGCACGCCCAGCGCGACCAGTGCCTCGACTGTGGCCAGGCGCAGTGACGCCTCCGGCCGCTGCAGCAGGCTGGAGAGCGCGGGCACAGCCTGCCGCAGCTTGAGCTGACCTGCCAGTCGTGCCGCACCCGCAGCCACGGCCGAAATCTCCGAGGCCAGCGCCACAATCACCTGCTCGCTCTGTGCCCGGGCCAGTCGATCGATCGCCACCTGGATCTGCTCGCGCACCGCCGGGACCCGGCTCGACTCCGCGGAGCCTAGCAGGAAGGGCAGTGCCGTCGGCCGCAGGTGCGCAAAGAAGATGGTCAGGTCCTGCGCCTTCGGCTGGATCGTGCCGTCCTCGAGCGACTGCACGAGCTGGCGCAGCACAACCGGGTCACTGACCTGCGCGACGAGCGCGTCGATCTCGGCGCGGACCGCGCTCTCCAGCGTTCCGCTCCGGGCCGCCAGCGCATCCAGCTCGCGCAAGATCTCGGCGGCCGACCCCAACTCGCCGCGGCTCAAGAACATGGGAAGAAGCTGGCGCAGGATCTCCAGGACCTCGCGCTGCCGGGCCGGAATCGGATCCTCGAGCCGGTCCAGCAGGGCCTTGAGCACGTCCGCCTTGAGATCCCGACTCCACTCCGCTTCCAGCTCCTTCTCCAGTTGCCGCAGCTCGTGCGGATCCAGGAAATAGAGGGTCTCCTGGAAGCCGGGCACCAGCGGACCCGTCGTCGCCAGCTCCTGCTTCGGCGTCCAGCCTTCGAGCGGCCCCGCATCCTCCGATCCCTCAGCTCCCTCAGCCTGCGCCGCCCCTCCGCGAAAGCCCGGCAGTTCCACGGGGCCGCTCTCGAGCCCCCGAGGCTGCTCACCCTCCGCCAGTAAATCCACATAGCTGTAACGGAATCCGCTGAACTCCTCGCTCCACAGCAGCGTGACCAGGTCGTCGCCCGCCTGTTCCGGCTGTCGTGCACGCTGCAACAGCTCCAGGAAATGATCGAGCTCGGACTCGAACCCGGGCAGGAATGTCAGGAAGCGGATGCCGTCCTTGTAGAACAGGAAGGACAGGCTGTCGCGCCCCTCCCCCGCGGGGAACAGGTTCCCTTCCCAACGCAGGCCGGCCTCTTCCACAACGAACTGCAGGGTACCTGCGCGCGACAGCAGCGCCGCGAACGCCGCCCGCAGATTCTCGATAAAGCGCTGGTACGTGGGATTGTTGTCGTCGTATAGCTGGCGCGCTCGCGCGACCTTCACCAGCATCGCCACCAGCTCGCCGACTTCGGCGGGGGGGATGCTCGGCGCTTCCGCGTTACCCGCCGCGCCGACCAGGCCGGACGTGCTCGACGCCTCGCTCACAGCCACCGGGAATCGCTTGGGAGACTCACGAGATGACCCGTCCGCCCCGGGCGGCAACCTCGGCCACATCTTTATCGCCCCGGCCGCTCAGGCAGACCACTACGGGCTCAGTATCGGCCCAGCGCCTTCCCTCGCGCAAGAGGAAGGCGAGGGCGTGGGCGCTCTCGAGGGCGGGAATGATGCCTTCCAGCCGGGCCAGTCGGTGGAAGGCGTCCAGCGCTTCGACATCGGTGGCGCTCAGGTAGCGGGCCCGCCCCGTCTCCTTCAAGTAGGCATGCTCCGGGCCCACGCCCGGGTAATCCAGCCCGGCGGAAACGGAATGCGCGGTGGCGACCTGCCCCGCCTCATCTTGCAGCAGGTAGCTGAGCGAGCCGTGCAGCACGCCCGGGCGCCCGGCGGCGAGCGATGCTGCGTGGCGGCCGGAGTCCAGCCCCGCGCCCGCCGCCTCGACGCCGATCAGCTCGACCTCCGGCTGGGGCAC
Organism: Gemmatimonadota bacterium; assembly: GCA_016209965.1. Lineage (NCBI taxonomy): Bacteria > Pseudomonadati > Gemmatimonadota > Gemmatimonadota bacterium. The sequence continues at coordinate 7,987 of JACQVE010000155.1, forward strand.
GAACTCGTGGAAGATGCCCATGGCGTTCGAGCCGCCGCCCACGCAGGCAATGACGGCGGCGGGCAGCCGTCCCTCGAGGGCCTCGAGCTGGGCCCGCGTCTCCCGCCCGATCACGGCCTGAAAGTCGCGCACCAGCCGGGGGTATGGGTCCGGCCCGACGACCGAGCCGATCACGTAATGCGTGTGCCCCACGTTCGTAACCCAGTCGCGGATGGCCTCGTTGATGGCATCCTTCAGCGTGCGGCTGCCGGCGTCCACCGTGCGCACCTCCGCGCCCAACAGCTCCATGCGATAGACGTTCAGCGCCTGCCGGCGCACATCTTCTGCACCCATGTAGACCACGCACTCGAGGCCGAACAGGGCCGCGGCCGTCGCGGTCGCGACACCGTGCTGCCCGGCGCCCGTCTCGGCAATGATCCGCCGCTTCCCCATGCGCCGGGCGAGCAGCACCTGCCCCAGCGTGTTGTTGATCTTGTGTGCGCCTGTGTGATTCAGATCCTCGCGCTTCAGGTAGACCCGGCCGCCGCCAGCGGCCTGCTCCAGCCGCCGGGCGCGGTAGAGCGGCGTAGGCCGGCCGACGTAGTCGCGCAGCAGGCGCTCCAGTTCCTCCCGGAAGGAGGCATCGAGCCGCGCCGCCTCGTAGGCCTCCGTCAGCTCGTCCAGCGCTCCAATCAGGGTCTCCGGGACGTAACGGCCGCCGTAGACGCCGAAGCGGCCGACTGCAGGGGCAGGCGACGTCATGACTCCCCTGCACCCGTTGCCCGGCCGGCCGCCCCGGAGCCGGCTGCGGCACGTGCCGCGGCTACGAACGCCCGCATCAGCTCCGGTTCCTTCTGTCCCACCTGCCGCTCGACTCCGGAGCTCACGTCCACCACGTCGGGTAAGAGCAGGCTGACCGCCGCTGCGACATTGGCGGCGGTGAGCCCGCCGGCTACGACCAGACGCATGCCGGGCGGCAGCCGATCCCGTAGACGAGCCACCTCCGTCCAGGGGAAGCGCGCGCCGGCGCCGCCCGGCGCCCGGGCGTGCCAGCCGTCCAGCAGCAGGCCGTCCGACACGGCGCCATAGGCGTCCAGCGCCGCCAGGAACTCGCCGCCGCTGCGCGGGCGGACCGCCTTCCACACCTCCCAGGCGCCCGGCTCTCGGAGCCGGCTCAGCGCATCCGGGGGCTCGGCGCCATGAAGCTGAAGCACGGCAAGCCCCAGCCGCTCGGCAATCAGCCGTATTTCCTCGGCACCTTCATTGACAAAGACGCCCACCCGCCGAGCCGCGCCGCCCGCCGCCAAGACCTGCGCCGCCTCGTCCAGCGAGCGCGAGCGCGGCCGGCCCGGGGAGAGGATCACACCCAGGTAATCCGCGCCAGCAGCCACCGCAGCGGCCGCGTCCCCGGGCCGGCAGAGCCCGCAGATCTTCACTTCCATGGCCGGGCCAGACTGGGGCCGGGGCTGGGGGCCGCACGCGGCCCTGCCCGCGGCACGCGCCTTCGACCGACCAGCGCCGCTGCCGCCGCGACGCCGTCCGCCGCCCGCATCAGCGACTCACCCACCAGCACGGCATCCACGCCCGAAGATCCCAGCGCATCCACCTGCGCCGCGCTGCTGATCCCGCTCTCCGCTACCAGCACCCGGTCCGGGGGGACCAGCGGCGCCAGCGCCAGAGCCCGCGTCATATCCGTTTCGAGTGTGTCCAGGTCGCGATTGTTCAGGCCAAGAAGCTGCGCACCGGCCCCCAGCGCCAGCTCCACCTCCGCAGCCGTGTGCGCCTCCACCAGCGCCGCCAAACCGAGCTGCCGGGCCAGCGCGAGCAACTCCAGCAGCCGGCCGCGCTCCAGCACCCGCACGATCAGCAGGATCGCGTCTGCACCCGCCGCCCGCGCTTCCCACAACTGCACCGCATCCAGAATGAAGTCCTTGCGCAGCACGGGAAGCTCCGTCGCCCGCCGCACCGCTCCCAGATCCGCCAAATCCCCGGCGAAGTGATGCCGGTCCGTAAGCACGCTCACCGCCGCTGCACCCCCGGCCGCGTACGCCTCCGCTACCTGCCCGGGCTCCAGCCGCCGGCGCAGCCACCCCGCCGACGGCGAGCGCCGCTTCACCTCGGCAATCAGCGCCACCTCGCCACCCCGTCTGAGCGCGCTCGGGAAGTCCCGCGGCGGCGCCGCCGACTCCGCCGCGGCCCGCAACTCCCTGCGCCGGCGCCCTAGCGCCTCGACCTCCTCCCGCTTCGCCGATAGGATCCCCTCCAGCACCCTCAGCACCCCCCTTGCGCTTCGGTTCTTCTTCGGGTATCTTGCGCTCCGAGGTGAGGGCGCGCGAGGCGGCCACCCGCACCAGCCACAGGGGCAGGGCCCCCGACGTCGCATCCCCAGACCGGAGCCAGGGAATGCCGCTCACGAAACGTCAGAAGGAGATCCTGGACTTCCTGCGCGAGTTCGTCGAGGAACGCGGCTACGCGCCGAGCTTCGAGGAGATTGCACGCCACTTCAGCTACTCCTCGCTGGCTACGGTGCACGAGCATCTGGAGAATCTGAAGGCCAAGGGCTTCATCCGAAAGAGTTACAACGAGAGCCGCTCCATCGAGCTGCTGCCTACCGGGATCCGCGTCGCCGCGGTCGAGCTGCCCTTGCTGGGCCGGGTCGCCGCGGGCCACCCCATCGAAGCGATTCCGGACCAGGAAGCCGTGGCCGTGCCGGAGGACATGCTGGGCCGCGGCGGGCCGAACTACGTGCTGCGCGTGACCGGCGACTCGATGATCGACGAGCAGATCCGCGATGGCGACTACATAGTCGTCAATGCGCGCCAGACGGCGCACAACGGCGAAATGGTCGTGGCGCTCGTGGATGGCGAGTCGGCCACGGTGAAGAAATTCTATCGCGAGTCTGACGGCCGCATCCGGCTGCAGCCGGCGAATTCGACCATGCCGCCACTGTATTACCGTTCCCA
>JACQVE010000156.1 GCA_016209965.1 Gemmatimonadota bacterium
CAAGGAGGGGTGCTGAGCCCCACCTCTGCGAGCTGTTCCGCGACTTGTGATTTCCGAGCTCCGGATCTGGCCATCGGCCGGGACCTCAGGGCCCGAACAGAGGGCAAACGAATCCCGCTGGCGCGCTGTTGCGTAGGGAGGGACGAAGGCGGGCTTTCAAAAATCGGAGGTATCAATGGCAAGCATGGCTGTGAAGCTGGCCGGCGCCGCCGCGGTCCTGGTGGCCGCCGTGGTCGCGCTCAAGGTGATCTTTGGCGTGATCGGCGCACTGCTGGGGATGGTGGTAGGGCTGGCCATCAAGATCGCGCTGCTCGTGCTGGTGGGCTGGCTGGTGCTGAAGTTCATCCGCTACCTGCGGGAGAAGCCGGCACAAGATACGTCGGCGTAGCCTTAGTTTAGTGGTCGAGCTCGTAAATACCGCCACGCACCGAGGTCGCCCAGCAGTGTATTTACCGCCGAGTCCGCAGAAGCCGCGGCGTGGCAGCCGGTGACGGCCGACCCTTTGACCTCTGCGTCCTCGCCGCCGTTCGGCCGTGAATTGGTGCGTCGCGGTTACGTGGACGCGGGGGGCCCTACCCGTCAGCCATACGAGTCCTGAGCGGTCGCTTCATCAATCCGCGGCTTCCGCCGGGGCTGGTTCTGTCGCCTGCGCCTGGGTTCCATCGTGCGATCGCCCCCGGAGCGCCCGGAACTCGAAGCAGTCCGGGCGGCTGTAGTGGCCGGCCACGTCCAGCGTCATGCGCTCCTCCCAGATGCGGCTGAAGTCCAGTTCCGCGTGCAGGATCCGTGGCTCGTCATAGACCGGCTCGACGACGTACGAACCGTCGGGCGCAATGATCGAGCTGCCGCCGCGCATTACCCAGGTGTCCGGGCCGGGCACGCGCTCCGGGTGCGGCTCGAGCCCGGCCGGCAGGCCGGCGCCGCGCATCAGGCCGCCCGCCGCCAGCACGTAGCACCGCCCCTCGAAGGCGTAGTGGCGGCTGGCGAGCTGGTGCAGTTCGTGGGCCGTCGACCATACGGCCACGTGCACGTCCTCGCCTGACTCGTGCAGCGCCTGCCGGGCCAGCGGCATCCAGTGCTCCCAGCAGATCAAGCCGCCCACTCGCCCGCCCGGCGAGTCCACCGCCTCGAGCCCCTGGGCGTCGCCCGTGCCCCACAACATGCGCTCCGTGTACGTGGGCACCAGCTTGCGGTGGTGGTTGAGCAGCCGGCCGTCCGGCCCGAAGGTGAGCAAGGAGTTGTAGAGCGTGCCGCGCCCCGGGCCGCGCTCGACCCGCTCGGATACGCCCACGACCAGCGTCACGCCCAGCTCGTGCGCGGTCTCAGCCAGCGCCTCGGCCGCGGGGCCGGGCACGGCCACGCTGTTCTGGGCCAGGCGCGCGAATTCCGCCTTGACGGGCGGGTGGTTCCAGAGCGCGGCATCGCGGCAGGCATCGATCCAGGCGGGATAGCCCGGGATCCACGTCTCCGGAAAAGCGATGAGCTCGGCGCCGTCAGCCGCGGCCTCCCGCGCCAGTGCGCGCGTCCGCTCGAGCCCCCGCTCGAGCTGGAGCGGCACCTCAGCCTGCACGATGGCAACCTTCATCCGCTGCGCCACCGCGTTCTCCCTTGACACCGGCTGAATGAGGCCTCCTTTGCGAGCCACGCCCCCATCGGCGCAGTAGCCTGCGGTACGTTATCCAGGCGCGCTCTTCAGGATACCCTTTTGAGTGAGAATCTGGAGATATTCCGTTTGACCGAGAGGACAGCCTACCCAACGCTCGAATTCGTCCTTCGAAAGATGCAGTTGCTTGCGCATTCTGTCCAGCAAACTGTCGTCGATGGTCCGGTATTTCTGCCCGCGCGACAACTTGGTGTAGACTGGTTGCGTCTTGCCCTCATGTTGGAAAAAATAGACGTCGTGATCACGCTGCGACTGCAATGCAAAGCCCTTCGCCTGAAGCGCCCTCTTGATTTCTCGCCTCTCCTTCGGCATCCGGCTTCACAGCGCACGTATAGCGAAATCACGGAGTCGAAGTGTTTCTGGATCGAGCGAAGAGACGGGCAGCTTCAAAAGCGCTTCCGCCAGCTCCCTGGCCTCGGCCAAAAGGTCCTGCTCGGCCTCCAGAAGACTACTACCGCTGCCGAGCAGTGACCAACGGGGGTGCCTGATGTAGAGCGTCTGGTTCTTGCACTCGAAGTAGAAAGGTTCACCAAGGATCCGAAGGAAGGGGCCGACGGCAGGACCAGATGTCACCTGCACGACGGGTCGAGCCTGAGGCGCAGCCGTCGGAGCAACCGAGGTGGTGAACTGCTCTGTGCCTTGAAACTTTAGAGGAGCCAACGACGCACGGCTTGACCCGACTGAGAATTTCGACCGAGAGCTCGCCCGCTGGAATTCCTGCACGAGCAAATCGCGATTAAGGGTCCGATCCCCGCGAATTGCGGCCGCCGTCCCGGGGCCGGGAGCCGTACTGGGCGATGCGGACGAATCGCTAAGACTAGCTTGGGCGATGGTCATGGCTTCTGTTCGCGCCCTGAGCGCTGCTGACGGACACTAATGGCTTGCTCGCCTTTTTCCTGCAGCCACTTGCCCACAACGATTGCGGTTTCCGCAGGCAGCACTAGTGTGGCCTGCACGCGCCTGCTCACATCGGCCCTCTTCACATCCTGAGTCTTGGTTAAGTCAACCACGCCACGTGCGTCGATGGGCGCCGAGCTGATGCTGGGAAGCGTGGAGGACTCCACATACAGATGAGCCACGACCGCTGATCCCTCGGGCGTGGGCCCGCCGTAGGCTCCGGTGACGGGGAGCACCGGCCTACCCTCCGGTTCCTCATACACAATCTTTAAGGAATCCGGTTGGTGGCTCATGGCAACCTTCCTAACGAGGCGAGGGCTTAGGTCCTGCGGTTCAAGCGAGCCTATGGGCGTCGTCAGTCCTACCGCAACCGAAGGCCAGCGAGCTAACCTCGCCTCATACGTAGCACCTGCTTGGGCGATCCCGCAAGCCCAATGCTGACACAGCGCCGCAGTCGTAAATGCAACCCTGAGCCACCGGGAGCTCGCAGCCTACTTCTTCAGCTTGCGCAGCACGATCCGCCCGCTGAAGCTGCGCACGGCGACCTGGGCGCCGCCGCGGCCGGTGGTGAAGGCGAGCTCGCGGCCGCGCAGCTCGCGGGCGGAGGACATCTTGCCGGACCAGAAATCCGTGTCCAGCTCACCCTGGAAGGTGCTCACCAGGAAGTCGGCCGCGACAGTGGCCGGAAGCCGCAGCTCGATGGTGCCGCTATGGCTCTGGAAGCCGAGCGAGCCGGCGCGATCGATGTCGCCCTGGAAGCGGATGTCGCCGGTCACGGACTCGAAGCGGCCGCGCTGGAACTTTCCGCCCTGCACCAGCACCGAGCCGCTCACGGTCGAGACAGTGGCGTCCTCGGCCGAGCCGCGCAGCAGCACCGTGCCGCTCGCGGACTTGGCGCGCAGCGACGGTGTGCTGGCCGCGATCTCGACATCGCCGGCCATGGATTCCGCGCGCACGTCGCGCGGGCTGCCCGCCACCCGGATGGGGCCGC
>JACQVE010000157.1 GCA_016209965.1 Gemmatimonadota bacterium
GGCCCTACTCGCCGAATCCCTGGACCCTGGCCGCCCGGGCGGTCAGCGCACGAACAGGCTGGAGAGCTGGATCGAGTTCTCGATGAGCCAGACGATGTGCTGCCCCGGCGCCAGAAGAATAGGCTCAGTCTGGAAGGTGGCGCTCGAGCCAATGGGGTCGGCGAGCAGGGCAATGTCGCCGCCGCCAGCCGTCATGGTCTGGGGAATCGCAAAGGTCGCGCGGTTCATGCTGGTGACCATGCCCAGGCGCGTGCGGGCGCCCGCGCGCACCACATAGACGTTCATATCGGCCCAGTTGCGGTTCTCCACGGACACGGTGGTCTCGCGGCCGGGCGAGCCGCGGCCGCCGGCGTCATGGAGACCGGTTGCGCAGGCGCCGCTCAGCAGCAGGGCGGCGGCCAGGATCGAGCGCTGGGACATCTATGACTCCTCGCCGAATAGGCCTGGCAAAAAGAGCACGGCGCCCCGAGGGGCGCCGTGCTTGGGTCTCCACCTCCCTCTCCCTCACCCCTCCGCTTCGACGCTATACAAGATCCGTGCCCGTCCGGCGGGCGGGAAGAAGAAGGCCCCCTCCAGAGCGGGGCCGGCGCGGTGTTGGCCGCAACAGGCGTCGTTCGGTAGAATACCGGCCGTGTGCAGGAACTCGTGTCCGGGCGCCGCTGCCGCGGCGGCTCTGCTGCTGGTCGCGGCGCCTGCCGCGGCGCAGCTCCGGCCACTCGAGCCCCTGGACTGGTCGGTATTCGACGGGGAGCGGGCGCTGTCCCTTCGCCTGGGTAGCAGCATCCTGGCGTCGCAACGGGCCTCGCTGGCAGGCACTGCGGGCCGGCTGCTCGAGCTCGGTGACTTTGCCCTTGTCTGGCGGACCGGCCGCGTGGCGCTCGAGGCCGGCGGCACAGTGCAGCGGCTGTTCCGGGAGGACGAGGTGTTCGCCCCGCCGACGGGCGGTGCGCTTGTCGAGCCGGACGGCACGCGCCACGACTCGGGCGACTACCGCGTGGCCACGGCCGTGAGGCTCACGGGTGGGCGCGGCGCGGTGGACGCGGCCGTGCGCTTCGGCACTCGCCTGCCCACCACGGACAACGAGGTCGGGCTGGATCGGGACCAGACCGATTTCTTCGCCCTCCTCGCTGCCCGGCTGCGCCGGGGGCTGGTGTTACTGGCGGCGGAGGGCGGACTCGGCGTGTTCGGCACGCGCAGTCCGCGACTCGAGCAGGTGGACATTTGGGTCTACGCGCTGAGCGCGGAGTATGACGCGGGGCCGGTCACTCCCAGCGTTGCGCTGCTGGGGCAAGCCAACGGGCTGTTCGGTCCGTCCCTGCGGGGCAACGAGGATCTGAGCGAGCTGCGCCTGGGTTTGCGCGTCGGGGGGGGCCGCTGGGTGCGGCTCAGCCTGGTGCGTGGATTGACCGAGTTCTCACCCTCCGCAGGGCTGTTGCTCACTGCCGGCCTGCTGCTGGGCGCGCAAAACTGATCCCGGGCAGATCCCGATATTGCCAGCTACCACCAACGGCCCGGCGGCTCTCCGGGTTAGCGGGGCAGGGATCTTCCGTGTCCGGCGGAGCATACCACCGGCAGCCGCGCCGGCCGCGGCGGCAACTCGTGCCTGGCAAGGAAACGGTCTGAGATGCGACGATTGCAGAAGGGCTCCATGGCGCGCCACGCCCTGGCTGCAGCGCTGTTGGGCGCGCCGCTGCTGGACGCGTGCGACGACACGCTGGGGCTGGACGAGCGCATTGCCTCCGTGGTCAACGTCCAGATCGCGCCCGCTCCGGTTCCCGCGCTGACCGCGCTGGGCGACACGCTCCGCCTGTCGGCCCGTCCGCTGGACCGCGCCGGCCGCGACGTTCAGGGCGTCCCTGTCCGCTGGACTTCCTCGCTGGCCAGTGTAGCGAGCGTGGACTCGAGTGGGTTGGTGCGCGCGGCGGCGAACGGGGTCACCACGATCGCGGCGGCCGTAGGGCAGGTGAAAGGCGAGGCGGTGTTACGCGTCGCACAGCAGCCGGCCTCGCTCAGGATCGAACCCGCGACGCCGGACACGCTGCGCGCGGTCGGCGACACGGTCAGGCTGCGGGCGCGTGTGGCGGACGCCCGCGGCAATGCTATGGCCGAGGCCGATGCTGCCGTGGCCTGGAGCTCGAGCGACTCGGCCGTGGCGGCAGTGGCCGCCGGGCTGGTACAGGCGCGGGGGAACGGCCGTGCCCTGATCCGCGCGCAAAGCGAGTCGGCCGCTGATTCGGTGTCCGTGGCCGTGAGGACGCCGGGGGCTCCGCTGGCACTCGAGGTGATCGCGCCGGAGCGGGCGCGCCAGGGCGACGTCGTCCAGCTCCGCGCCGTGCTGCGCTTCGACAGCGGCCGCGAGGATACGCTCCGCTCGGGACCCTCGTGGCGCGTGACAGATCCCGCTGCGGGGGCCGTGGATGCGAGCGGCCGGTTCGTGGGATACCTGGCCGGCGGAACGGCGCGGGTCATGGCCACCGCCAGTGGAGTAAGCGACACGGCAGCGATTGCGCTGGACGCCCGCGCCCTCAGCGGCAGCTTCCGCGTGGTCGGGAACGGACCCGTCCCCAACCGCTTCACCTCTGACCTCTGGCTCCACGCCAACTTTGCCTATACAGGCACCTGGGGGTGCTTCGGCGCCTGCACCGACTCGACGCAGGGCAACCGGCTCTTCGCCTGGGACGTGAGCGATCCGGGGCGGCCGGTGCGCACCGACTCCGTGCGCGTCGACGCGCGCGTGGTCAATGACGTGAAGATTGGGGCGGACGGCGGGCTGGCGATCCTCTCCCAGGAAGGCTCGAGCGACGGGCGCAACGGCATTACGCTCCTCGACCTGGCCGACCCGCTGCACCCCCGGGTCATCACTCGCTACACGCAGGGGCTCGAGAACGGGGTGCACAACCTCTGGATCGAGGGCTCGCACGCCTACATTGTGGAAGACGGCGCCAGCGCCAGTGGCGGGCTGCACATCCTGGACGTCTCGAATCCTGCCGCGCCCGTTGAGGTGGCCTCATTTTATGCCGGGACTTCGTTCGTGCACGACGTCTATGTGCGCGACGGCCTGGCCTTCGTGTCGCACTGGGACGCCGGGCTGATCATCCTCGATGTGGGCAACGGCATTCGCGGCGGCTCGCCCTCGCGGCCGGTCGAGGTCTCGCGCATCATCACCAGCCGCGGCAACGTGCACAACGTGTGGTACTGGCCGGCGGCGGCCTACGCGTTCGTAGGGGAGGAGGACTTCAACGCATCGGCGCCGGGGCGGATGCACGTGGTGGACCTGTCGGACCTTACTCGCCCGGTCGAGGTGGCGGACTTCTTCCTGCCCGGCGATCCGCCCCACAACTTCTGGCTGGACGAGTCCGCGGGCATCCTGTTCGCCGCGTGGTACAGCAACGGCGTGCGCGCGCTCGATGTCAGCGGCCGGCTGCTCGGCTCGCTGGACCGGCAGGCTCGGGAGTACTCGTCGCTGCGCCCGTCGGGCAGTCGCGGGGCGGGGCGGATCTGGGCGCCGCAACTGCATCAGGGGGTGGTCTACGCGTCGGACATGGACAACGGCTTGTGGGCGCTTTCCTTCCACTGGCAGGGCATGGGGCAGGGCCGGTAATGGCGGCGCCAGCTAGGCGCTGTCCCCGGCTTCCGAATGCACCTCGAGCGGGGAGCGCCCGCCCAGCTCGCGGCGGGGCGTGAGGTTCCAGGCGCGGGTGAGGAGCGCGAGGAAGAGGGTGGGCTCGATCTCGGTCCACCAGCCGGCCGGGCCCATGGCCTGGGCCAGCAGCTCGGCGGGGCGATCGGTGGCCCGGATGCGACGCTCGAGCTGAGCATAGCCGGGGAGCTGCTGGCCGGCGCCGGCCAGTGCTTCACGGAATTCCTGGTAAGCCTGCTTGACCTCGGCCCTCGATTCCAGTTCTTCGATCCATTCGGCGTTAGCCCCGTAGAACACGGCTTCCAGCGCGGGCGCGAACTCCTCGCCTCCACCCGCGGGCATCTCCTTGAGCCGCCGCGGCGGCGGCCGGTCAAAGGGGGTGATGGCGGAGTCGAGCACGTATTCGTCGTCGCCGACCGGGAAGAGCGGCCCGATCAGTGTCCATCCTTTGCGCACCTGGTAGCTGGCGCGCCGCTCCCGGACGCGCAGCGTTTCAGGTTGCACAATGTCGCGAACCACCAACCCCTCGCCGGGATCGACCTTGCGTACCTCATACACCGAGTAGCGCGGGTGTGTGAAGCGGCGCCGCCGCTCGAGCTCGTCGGGTGGCAGGGTGGGGGCGAGCATGTCGAGCGCCTGCTCGGCCAGCGTGGCGCCGCCGGGCAGGCGCACGAAGAAGTGGGCCCAATCGAGGAATCGGCTGAGCGCCAGCCAGTGGCCGACCTCGTCATCGTCTTCGACGTATTCCGGCGTCCCCTCGCGGAAGAAGGACCAGGCCAGGCGCCGGACCGTGGCCCGGCCGTGAGGCAGCTCCATGATCCGCTCCCGGATCTCTTCCAGGAGCGGCGAGCGGCCGGGCGGGGGTGCGGCCGCTTCCGGGCGGGTGCGGCGCGCCAGCCGGCCCACGAGCTGCGGCGCGGCACCGGAAAGGGGCGCTGGCGCCACAATGTCCACGGCCAGCGGAGCCCCCGTGAAGTCCTCGATGGTGATGGCGTCGCTCACCGCCCACCTGGCGGCGATCTCGCTGCTGCTACGCCCGACAAAGGCGGCCAGGCCGAGGAGCACCTGGGCCATGCGCTCGATCTCGCGGGCGTCCGGCTCGCGGACCGTGCCGTCCGGCATCTGGCGATACGTCAAGGGAATGGCCGCCGGGCCCGCGAGCGGCCAGCGGTGGGAGCGGCGCTCGGCGCGCATGCGCGGCGGCACGATCTCCTCGCGCTCGTAGGTCACGACCAGCGTGTCGCGGGCGGGCAGCGGCAGCGGCAGTTCCTGCTCGATCAGCGAGGCCAGTTCCTGTGCGGAGAAGAAGATGCTCAGCCCATACACCGCTCCTGCGCCGCCCAGGACCACGGCGTAGATGGGGTCCTCGCCCGCGAAGCGCAGTTCGAGCGGGACGTCGTCGTCCAGCAACGCCCACGGCTTGGCGCGGTAGTAGGCAGCGGCGGCAGCGAAGAAGCGCGCCATGGTGTCCGGCGTCACGCCGGCGCCGGCCAGGTAGCTGCGCTCGGGGCGGTGCGCGGCGAGGTAGGCGGCCATCTCGGCGGCGAGTTCGTCCCAGGCGGAGAGGCGCTGGCGGAGGACGACATCGATCTCGAGGGTCGCGACCCGCGACTGGACGGCGCGGGCCAGGCCGGGGTCGCGGACGAAAACGGAGACCGGGCGGCGGGGCCGCCCCCAGCCGGGGCGGCGCATGGCCTCGAGCAGGAGCTCGGCTGCGGCTTCGGGCAGCTCGGCGGGTTCGAAGAAGCGGGCGGCCATGACGGTAGCCGTGTCGGCCTCGACCCACATGGCCAGCGAGTACTCGGGCAGCTCGGCCTCGGGCAACTGGGCCAGGCGGGCCATGGACAGGGTGTCGCCCTCCCACCCCACCTGCGCCAGCGGCAGTCGGCTCAGCGGGCGGGACGGCGTCCGTCCGACCCGGGCGCGCGTGCGCTTCCGATTTGCAGACATGGCTGCGAAGGTAGCGAGGGGGCCGGGCGGCGGCCAGGGCCGGCACGGCTGCCCAGGAGCCCCGTGCCGGCCCGTTCTTGCGCGGTTCCTGTCCAACGCGTATCCTGCATCGGTAATCCCGCCCCGGCTGCACGGCCGGGTGGCTGTCACCAGGGAGCTCTGCTTCCTGCGCGCCGGCGCGGGCGCGCTTCGAGCGCTTCACCCGCCGTCGCCACCTCCCCGGAATCCCCAAACCGCGCCGACGCATGTCCGATCTTGCCCTGTACCTGTTCAAGGCTGCCGGCCGGCCGCTCTACCGCAAGGAGAACCTGTACCTGCTGGCGGCGGAGCGCGGCTCGATTGTGGAGCTGGCATACAACCGCGTGTGGGTCGCGGCCGAATCGTTCCGTGAGGGTGCGATCCGCAGGGGCACACCTGCGGTCGTGGTCTTCACCGACCGGCCCTATTCGCTGCTGGTTCCCGCGCGCCACGCCGAGGTGGCGGACGTGCTCCATGCGGAGGAGACGCTGCGCCTCCAGATCCGGCTCGGCGGCTGGGCCGGTGTGGAGGGTGCGGATCTGGCCGACTTCACGCGGCGCGTGAAGGAGACGAATCCCTCGGCGCCAGCGCAGAAGTTCGTGGTTCCCAAGCTGGACGACGCGCGGCTCCTGGACTACGCGGGGGAAATGGAGGACGAGGGGTGGCGGCGCACGATCGACCGGCTGCTGGCCATGTCGCAGGAGAGCCATCAGGACCCGTACCGCACGAGCGTGTTCTTCCGGCCGCTGGGCGTGCGGGCGGCGGGCGCGCTGAGGCCGGCACGGGTGCAGGAGCTGGAGCCGGGCGCGCCGGCGACGCTGGTGCTGCGGTTCTACAACCCGCACCTCTCGGAGCTGGATGTCTCGGATCATCGTCTAGAGCTGCTGGCGGCACAGGACACGCTGCGCGTGCGCGGGCCAGAGCGGTTCCCGTCGATCGGCGAAGTGCAGGTCGAGCTCGAGGCGCTGGGCGGCAGGCCGGAGCTGGCCGTGCAGATCGGGCCCGTGCCGGTGCAGCACACGCTGATAGTCGAGCGGTTTGCGAGGGCGCGTCCGGCAGCGCGGCCGGCGGAGGCCGGCACCGGGGCGGCTCCCGAGGAGCTGCTCCAGCTTTACGAGTTTGTCGCGCGTCACGCGCGTTGGGACTCGCCGGACGCGCGGCTCGAGCTGCTCGCCTGGTTCGAGAAGCTGCTGCCGGACGAGCAGCGGGTGCTCGAGGCGCGGGCACTGCTGCTGCTGGGGCGGGGGAGCGAGGATGCGGCGTACGCGATCCTGCGCGAGCTGGATGTGGAACGCCTGGGCGACGAGGCGCGCCTCGCGCTCTTCCGGCTGGCCCTGGTCCGTGCCCCCGGCCTGAGCCCCGGTCGCCACGCCGTGATGCTCGACCTCATGGCGGAAAGCCGGTTCGAGCAGTTCCTGGCCGAGCTGGAATCCCTGGACCCGCGCGTACTCGCCCGGCTGGTGCCCGAGCTGCTGGGTCACTTCCCCGAGGATCAGTTGCGGCAGGTCATGGACCGCGTGGCGCGCCGCGTGAAGACGCCCGAAGCACTAGCGGAGATAGCCCACTGCCTCTACGTCGTCACGGGCGATCCCGGCTGGGCATACGACTACCTCGACGGGCGCCGGCGTACGCTGCGCCTCTCGCACGCGGCGGTCACCGACATGTTGATCGAGCTGTCCGCCGCAGGCGGCGCCATCGAGGATCCGGAGATTGCCGGATTGGCCATGCACCGCATTGGCTATCTCATCGAGCTGGACCGCCTGGACGAGGCGCGCGCGCTCATGAAGCGAGCAAGAGACGGCCTGAGCCGCGCGGACCGGGATCGGCTGTACCACCGGGTGGCCACGCGGCTGGCGCGGAAGCGGCGCCCCGAGCAGGCGGCGGAAGTGCTGGTCGAGCTGGCCTTCGCCGCGTGCGACAGCGGCGACCTGGCGGAGGCGACCGAGTCCATGGAACGCGCCCGTGGCTTGCTCGTGCGGGGACCCGGCCAGCCCATGCCCGAGTGGCTGGCGGAGGCGGTGCACCGGGTGGAGGACGCCTGGAAGGACTGCCAGGAGTTGGTCGAATGGCGGCTGAGCGAGGACGCCCGGCGCATGCAGGTGCTGCGGGAGCGGCTGTCGAACCGCCGCATCCTGGTAGCCGGCGGGCTCAGGCACCCGGAGTGGGAGGACCGCCTGCGCGGGCTGACGGGCGCGGAGATCGAGTGGATCGAGCGGCTGCAGGAAGAGGGCGAAGAGCTGGAGCGCTACGCCGAGCGGATCCGCACCGCGCGCTACGTGCTGGTGGTCTACCGCTGGCAGAAGACCGGACAGGAGCCGGCCCAGAAGCTCAAGGCGGTGTGCGAGGCGGCAGGAATTCGCTTTGCCGTAGCGACCACCTCGGGACTGCGCGGCGTCGAGGAGGCGATCTGGCAGCACGTGGGCACGGTCGCCTACCTCGAGCCGGCGGGCATCGGCCACCGGGGAGCGGAAGAGTGAGGGCCGCGTGAGGCGGCGCGGCTGCTAAAAGCCATTGCTCGCCAGGCTAGGACTGGACCGCCC
>JACQVE010000158.1 GCA_016209965.1 Gemmatimonadota bacterium
CCAGGCAAGGCCGTGTGACGATCCGGCAGCTTTGGCGCTTCGGCGAGGTTGAGATACCCCTCCTCGATCAGCCGCTGCACCAGCCGATCCAGCAGCTCCGCGATCTCCTGCCGCACCGCCTCGTCCCCCTTGCCCTCGCCCCGCAGCTCATCCAGCATCTGGGGCGTGAGCTGCCCGCTCTCGATGAGCGCCCGGAGCAGCTCCTGCTTCAGGGCATCGAGTGACGAGTCCGCCTCCTCACCACTCCAGCCCCCCCACGGCTCGTAGTGCGAGCCGCCGGCAAAGCCGCTCTGCAGCAGGAAGTCCGCCAGGCGCTCGAGCAGCGCCTCCAGGTTCAGCGCGTCGAGCCAGCGGCCAGTGTACCTGGTGTAGGTGGTAAGGCGCATGGTGCTGCTCACACCTCGAATTTCGGTGGGCCGGCCGGTCCGGGTGGCGTCGCTCGTCGGTGTGCGCGGGCATAGCTTCCGCTCTCGGAGCGGCTGATGCGCCGTTCGGCGACGAGGCTCTCGAGCACCAGCTCGCAGGCGGCCACGGTGTAGGCCGGCGCATTCTCCCGGCAGAGCCCCAGCTCCTGCACGGCGTCCAGCAATCCGCTCACCAGGGCAAAACCTTCCAGGCAGGCCTCCGCCGAAGCGGCATCGCCGAGCTGGAGCACGCCCCCCTGGTCGAAGTGGCTGACCACTTCATCGAACGCGGCATCCGGCAGGTCTTCATGGATCGCGCGCAGGGTCTGCGCCGCCGCCTGCGCCACCAGTTCGCGGGCGACCCTGCCCGCGCCGACCAGCTCGCCCTCGTACTCGAGCTCGAGCTTCCCGGTGATGGCTGGCAGTGCCGCGTAAATGTCGCTGGGCCGGGGCACGATCACCGCCTCGCCCACCAGTAGCGCGCGCCGCTCCGCGTTCGAGACCGCATTCTCCAGCACCGTAATCGGCATGCGCTGGCTCACGCCGGAGCGCTGGTCCACGCGCTTGTCGGCGCGCGCGAGAAACGCCACTCGCTCGATGCTCTCGGCCACGAACTCTGGGATGTCCACCAGCCGGCCATCCCGCTCGACCCAGGCCTCCTGCCGCGTGATGGCCATGCCCAGCTCTACCGTCTCCGGGTAATGCGTGGCCACCTCCGCGCCAATGCGGTCCTTGAGCGGCGTAATGATCTTCCCTCGCGCCGTGTAGTCCTCCGGGTTGGCCGTGAAGACGAGCAGCACGTCCAGCCGCAGCCGCACCGGGTAGCCTTTGATCTGGACGTCGCCCTCCTGCATGATGTTGAACAGCCCCACCTGGATCTTGCCCGCCAGATCCGGCAGCTCGTTGAGCGCGAAGATGCCGCGGTTGGCCCGGGGCAGCAACCCGTAGTGGATGGTCAGCTCGTCGGCCAGCACGTGGCCGCCGCGCGCCGCGCGGATGGGATCGACATCGCCAATGATGTCCGCGATGGTAACGTCCGGCGTGGCGAGCTTTTCCACGAAGCGCGACTCCCGCGGCAGCCACAGGACCGGCGCAGCATCCCCCTGCTCCTCGAGCAGCAGACGGCCGTACTTGGAGATGGGGCGCAGCGGATCATCGTTCACCTCGCTGCCGGCCAGGATGGGGATCTCCTCGTCCAGCAGCGAAACGAGCTGGCGGATGATCCGGCTCTTGGCCTGCCCGCGCAGCCCCAGCAGCACGAAGTTCTGGCGCGCCAGCAAGGCGTTCAGCACCTGCGGCACGACGGAGTCGTCGTAGCCGATGATTCCGGGGAAGAGCGGCCCCTCCGCGGCCAGCTTGCGCAGCAGGTTGGCGCGGATCTCGTCCTTGACGGGGCGAGGCCGGTAGCCGCTGCGCTTGAGATCCCCTACGGTGGCGGGGCGAGAGGGAACAGGCATACTGCACAACCCTTGCGCAAGGCAAGCAAAAGGGATTTCTTAGGCTGCACCGGACAACATAACAGGTGGCTGCCATGTCCTCCACCACCCTTCCCCCGCGGGCGCCGGCGCCATCGCTGCCAGCCGAGCTACTGGCGCTGGTGTGGCAGCCTTCGACCGTTTTTCCGCTGCTGTTTGCCCGCGGCAAGACCGGGGCCGTGCTCTTCTTCTCCGCCGTTTCCGGCGTCTACGTCGCTTACGTGGCGGCGCAGGCGTTCGCGCTGGGGGACCGCATGGGATTGCTGCGCGCCGCCATAGCCGTGGTGCTGAGCGGGGCGGTGCTGGGTCTGATCGCCCTCTACTTTGCCGGCGGGCTGCTCTCCTGGAGCGCGGAAACGCTGCGCGGCGAGCCCGAAGCCGAGCGCATGTACGCCGTCTTCGGCTACTCGACCTGGGGGTTCCTGCCGCTGCTGGCCGTGATTGTACCCATCGAGCTGGCCTGGTACGAGGCCAGCCTCTTGTCCGCGTCCCGACCCGTGGTCCCCGACTGGGTGCCCTGGCTGGTAGGTGGACTCGAGCTGCTCACCATTGGGACCTGGCTGCTGCTCATGATCAAGGGGACGGCGCTCGCCGCCCGACTCTCGCAGGTCGAGGCGGCGGAAACCGTGGCCCTCTCGCTGGTCGAGATCGGCGTG
Source organism: Gemmatimonadota bacterium (assembly GCA_016209965.1). Taxonomy (NCBI): domain Bacteria; kingdom Pseudomonadati; phylum Gemmatimonadota; species Gemmatimonadota bacterium. Next base: position 2,536 of record JACQVE010000158.1, read on the forward strand.
ATCGGCGTCCTGCTGCTGATCATCCTGGTAGTTTCCTTCCTGATCTGAGTCGCGCAGTCGTCGAGTCAGCCTCTTGGCAACGGTACGCGGCCGTTGCATTACGGCACGGCTGCGTTACGGCGACTCCTTAGTGGTCGAGTTCGTAAGTACGGCGGCCGTATTTGCGGAATCGACCACTTAGTTTGAGGCAGAATCTGGCTGGGCGTGGGTATGACCAGCAGCGGCTCCGGTGCAGGCTCCGCCCGTGCGGCCGCGCGCCGGCCGCGCCGCTCGCCAGGCGGAGTCACACCTCTTCCAGCTCGCGCACTCGCTTGAGCCAGGCGGCCACGTCGCTCGCGCTGATGATCCCCTCGAGCCGCCCATCGCGGGTGACCAGCACGCGCCGCACGCCCGACCGCTCCATGGTCTCGAGGACGCGGGACATCGTGTCCTCGGGGCGCACCAGGATCCCCGCTTGCAGCGGGGTCATGGTCTGCGACACGGTGCGCAGGGGCCACTCCTCGCGCGGCACATCCTTCACCTGGTGGAGGGTGATGAGGCCCACAGGGCGCCCGTCCTGCGCCACGGGGAACGCCTGGTAGCGGCGGCGCAGGAAGAAGTCATCCACCAGTTGCTGCAGTGTGAGTTCGGGCGGCACCGTCTCGGGATCGCGAGTCATGGCCTCGCGGGCACGGACCCGCTCGAGCACCCCCCGGACAAGGTGCTGCTCGTAGCTCAGGATGGCGGCATTGCGCAGGAACCAGCCAATGAAGATGAGCCAGAGGCCGCCCACGACATTCCGCTGCACCACCTGCCAGATCCCGAACCCCACCAGCAGATAGGCCAGCCACTTGCCGCCGGCGGAGGCCAGGCGCGTGGCGCGCGTCACATCACCGGTGACCTTCCACACCGCGGCCCGGAACAGCCGCCCGCCATCCAGCGGGAAGCCGGGGAGCAGATTGAAGACGGCGAGCATGAAGTTGAGGAATGCCAGGTACTGCGCGACGCCGGTAAGGGCGGGGCTCCAGTCCCAGTGGCCGCCGGCCCACCAAAGGGCGAGGAAGGCGGCGGCGATCAGCAGGCTCGAGACCGGCCCGACGACGGCGATGAGGAATTCGTCTCCCGGGCTCTCCGCCTCGAGTCGCGTCCGCGACATCCCGCCGAAGATGAAGAGCGTGATGCCCTCGACGGGGATCCCCTTCGAGCGTGCGACCAGCGAGTGCGACAGCTCGTGCGCGAGCAGGGAGGCAAAGAAGAGAAGAGTGCCGGCGGCCCCCATGCCGATGTAGAGCTCGCGCGACAGGCCCGGGAAGCTGGCCGGAAACACGCCCACCGTGAAGGTCCAGAGGATCAGGAAGAAGATGATGAACCACGAGAAATCGATCCGGATCTCGAATCCCAAGATCGATCCCAGTCGGAAGTCGCCCATGCCGTCCCCCTCGCCCGTTCGGTCTCCTGCCGCGCCGCGCCTCTAAGCGCAGTTTTTAACGCCCCCCACAGCCCGGCGCAAGCGCTGTTCCGCGGGGACAGCGCGCCAGCCGTCATCCTGAGCGGGCCCTTCGGCTTCGCTCAGGGTAAACTCCGCACGTCGAGGGGGATTCGGCTCAGGGGTGCTTCAGCTCGAGTCGAGATCTCGAGGTCAGGGGTGCTTCAGCTCGAGGCGCTCCCGCACACTGGCCTGGACCGGGATGCCGGTCATGCCCATGGCCGGCAGGTCGAGCGTGCCCTTCAGCTCGCCGGCGGCCACGCGCTCGACCAGTAGCGCGCGCGCCGGATCCCACAGCGTCCGGGCGGTGCTCGTGCCGCTGAGCTGCTGGCGCAGCTCGACGCCCTCGCTGCTGCCGCTGATGGTGAGGGTGTTCGACTCCCGGGAGGTGATGACGCGCAGCGTCTGGCCTGCCACCACGGTGTCGCCGCTCCAGGTCGAGGTGACCAGCGACTCGCGGCGCGATGTCAGCCCCTCGTTCGTCTCCTCGCCCCGGATGGTGTCGGTCCAGGCGACCCCAGGCTCGATCGGCCGGCCGGGCAGCCGCACGAAGAGGTCGAGCATCACGTTTTGCGAGCCGGCCACGGCGCGAAACTGGTCCGACAGCTCCGGCATCTGCACCACCTCGACCCGGCCGCGGCGGTCCACTTCGGCGACGAACTCCCCCTGGACATCGCTTTCGTCGGCCCTGATCGTGCCTCCCATGGAATTGCTGAAGCGGCCATCGAAATCAGCAAAGCGAGCCGTGACGCGCAGCTTCTCGCCCGCGGGGTGGAAGCCCAGCTCGATCCGGGCGGAGGAAGCGATCTCGACTTTCGCGACCTGCAGGTCGAAGCTGCCGGTATCGGCGGCGGTGTAGCTCACGGGGCTGGTGGCCGGCAGGGTGTAGGCGAGGCTGGCGGGCGCGGGGCCGCGTGGTCCGGCGGGCGCGCACGCGCCTAGCAGGCAGGCGAGGGTCAGTACCGCCGGATTCCGTGGCTTCATGGTCGTGGTCCCCCTCCGGGCGGGCACTGTCAGCCCTGGCGCAGCTTCACGCCGCCGGAGCCGGTGTCAATGTCGATGCGGCCGTCCCCATCGCCGATGCGGCCGCGGAAGTATGTGCGTTTCATCTCCACTACCTGGACCGGCAGATCGAAATCGATGCCGCCGCTGCCCACATCGATCTCGACCTCGGCGCCGAGCTGCGGCGGCACGGAGAGGAGGACGCTGCCCGAGCCGGTGTCGACCTCGACGTCGCCCTCGACCTCGCTGACCATTACACTACCGGAGCCGCTGTCAATAGACAACGAGTGCCGGGTCGGTTTCAGCGGGTCGGCCCGCGCTCCGGTGATGTCCCGGGGTGAGCGGGCAGTCAGTCCTGCGGCGCGCAATTTCGTTTCAGGCGGCGCCGCCCGGGGGCAGGGACGCTGCCACAGCGCGATAGGTCGCAGCAGCGTCGCCATCCAGGTCGTGCCGCCGGCCGGCCAGGTGGCGTCGTCCCCCCACCCACACATCGGTCACGGCCGCCGCTGGCGCGGCGAAGACCAGTAGCGCGGGCAGCGTGTCGGCGGTCCAGCCGGCGTGGGCGGGGTGGTCCAGGTCGATGGCAATGAAATCGGCCAGTCGGCCGGGCTCGAGGCGTCCGGCATCGAGGTGGAGCGCGTCCGCGCCGGCGGCGGCAGCCGCTCCCAGCAGCAGGGGCGCCGCCTCGAGGCGCCCGGCGTCCGCGCCTGCGGGGCTGGCCAGGATCACCCGCCGCTGCTTTTGCAACCGCTCGTGGTATTCCAGGAGCCGCATCTCTTCGAACGGGTCCACCGCCATCTGGCTGTCACTGCCCAGGGCCAGGCGCGCACCGGCCGCGAGCAGCGCGGCGGCCGGCACCATCCCGTCGCCCAGGTCCCGCTCGGTGCTGGGGCAAGCGCAAACGGTGGCGCGGGCGCGGCCCAGCAAGCGGATCTCTCGCGGGCTCAGGTGGATGGCGTGCACCGCGGTGAAGCGCTCGTCCAGCACACCCTCGTCCGCCAGCAGCTCGACCGGGCGCAGCCCGAAAGCCGCCCGGCAAGCCTCTACCTCCGCCGGCTGCTCGCTCACGTGCATGTGGAACGGCATGCCTTGCTGCGCGGCAAACGCGCGCAGCGGGCCGAGCCAGTTGCGCGGGAGCGCGCGCAGGCTGTGGGCGGCAATGCCCACGGTGGCAGCGCCGGCGGTGCGGCTGCTCGCGACGAGCCGCTCGGCGTGGCGCAGGAACTCGTCCAGATCGGGGGTGGCAAAGCGGCGCTGCTCCGGCCGCAGCGGCTGGCCGATCCCGCCCGCCGCGTAGCACGTGTCGAGCAAGACGATGCGGATCCCCACTTCGTCGGCGGCAGCCAGCACGCGCAGGGCCAGCTCGGTCGGCTCGTGGTAAGACCGTCCGTCCGGACCCCGGTGCAGGTAATGGAACTCGCCCACACTGGTGTAGCCGGCGCGCAGCATCTCGAGGAAGCAGAAGCGCGACACGACATGGACGGCCTCGGGCGAGAGCGCGAGCGCGGCGGCGTACATGGCCTCGCGCCAGCTCCAGAAATCGGAATGCTCTGCCGCCGTGCGCCACTGCGTGCGGCCGCGGATCAGGCGCTGGAAGGCGTGCGAATGCGTGTTCGTGAAGCCGGGCAGCAGCGCCCGGCCGGGCAGCCGCTCGGAGCCAGCTTCTGCGCCGCCGCCGGCCAGCTCCACGGCCGGGCCGACGCGGAGGATGCGGCCCCGCACGGCGTCGTACTCCAGCGCCCAACCGCTGTGGAAGCGGCCGGCATGGTAGATCAGCTCAGGAATCAGTAGAGGCACGGGGTGCCTCCCGCATGGGCAGCTTGATGCCGTGCCGGGCCGCGGTTTCGAGCGCCAGCTCGTAGCCCGCATCGGCGTGGCGGGCGATCCCGATCCCGGGATCATTGGTCAGCACACGCTCGAGCCGCTCGCGCATCTGCCCCGAGCCGTCCGCCACGATCACCTGGCCCGCATGCAGCGCATTGCCGATGCCGACACCGCCACCGTGGTGGAAGGAGACCCAGCTCGCGCCCGAGGCGGTGTTCAGCAGCGCGTTCAGTACCGCCCAATCGGCAATGGCGTCGCTGCCATCCCGCATGCCTTCCGTTTCGCGGAAGGGCGAGGCCACGGAGCCGGTGTCCAGGTGGTCGCGGCCAATGACGATGGGGGCCTTCAACTCGCCACGGGCAACCAGGTCGTTCAGCGCCAGACCGAAGCGGGCGCGCTCCCCCTGCCCGAGCCAGCAGATGCGGGCCGGCAGCCCCTGGAAATGCACCTTCTGCTGCGCCATCCGGATCCAGCGTTGCAGATGCTCGTCCCGCGGGAAGAGCTCGAGCACCAGTTGGTCCGTGCGCCGGATGTCCGAAGCTTCGCCCGAGAGGGCAACCCAGCGAAAGGGGCCCTTACCCTGGCAGAAGAGCGGCCGGATGTATGCGGGCACAAAGCCCGGGTAGGCAAAAGCATCCGCAAAGCCGGCATCTCGAGCCTGCCCGCGCAGGTTGTTGCCATAATCAAAGGTGACTGCGCCGCGCCGCATCAGTTCGACCATCGCCTCGCAGTGCACACGCATGGACTCCATGGCGCGGCGCTCATACTGCTCGGGGTCGCGCTCGCGTAACGCGTCCGCTTCCGCCAGCGCCAATCCCGCCGGATAGTAGCCGTTCAAGGCATCGTGAGCCGACGTCTGGTCCGTCACCACGTCCGGAACCACACCCCGCCGGACCAGCTCGGGCAGCACCTCTGCACAGTTCCCCACCAGCCCCACGGACAGCGGCTCGCTGCGCAAGGCGGCGCCCTGAACCCAGCCGAGCGCCTCCTCCAGCTCCCGCGTCAGGCGGTCGCAGTACCCGCTCTCCAGACGACGGCGGATGCGCGACTCGTTCACCTCGATCACCAGGATCGCCGCCTCATTCATGGTCGCCGCCAACGCCTGTGCACCACCCATACCACCCATGCCGCCGGTCAGGACCCAACGCCCCGCCAGCGTACCGCCAAAGTGCTCGTGCGCCACGGCTGCGAAGGTCTCGTACGTCCCCTGCAGGATGCCCTGCGTGCCGATGTAGATCCAGGAGCCCGCCGTCATCTGGCCGAACATGATCAGACCGCGGCGCTCCAGCTCCCGGAATACCTCCCAGGTCGCCCAGCGCGGCACCAGGTTGCTGTTCGCCAGCAGCACGCGCGGCGCCCACTCGTGCGTCCGGAACACGCCCACCGGCTTCCCCGACTGGACCAGCAGTGTCTCGTCGTTCCCCAGCGCCCGCAGCGAGGCAACCATGGCCTCGAAAGCCTCCCAGCTCCGCGCCGCCCTCCCCGTGCCGCCGTAAACAACCAGCTCCTCCGGACGCTCCGCCACCTCGGGGTCCAGGTTGTTCATCAGCATGCGAAGCGCAGCCTCCTGCGCCCAACCCTGGCAACTCCGCTCCGCACCCCGCGGCGCCCGCACCACCCGCGACCGCTGAATCTCCGCCATGCTTGCCTCCCGCAGCCGTTTGCCACTCGAGAATAGGGCGAGGGCTGGGGCTAGGGCTAGGGCTGGGGCTCGGACGGCGCATCCGCCCCGCGATCTGGAGCGGCCGGAAATCGGGCTGGAGCTGTGGCCGGGGCTGGGGCTCGGACCCCGGGTCGCCCCGGGACCGGGATCGGGATCGGGATCGGCACTGCAATCGGATGCTGCCAGATTCGTTTCCTAGCCCCAGCCCCAGCCCTAGCTCCACCGCCGCACTGCCGCCGGGGCAGCGGCGTCGCGGCGGCTGTCATTCTGGCGGGGGTCGGGTTATATTTCAGTGCCTATTGAAACCAGGGGAAAAGCGTGCAACTGTGGGGCGGATGGCGGGTATTGGGGCGGGTGGCAAGCAACCTGCCTGAGCAGGGGAGTGCCTCGGGGCAGTCCTGCCGGACTGCCCGTTCCCAGGCGGAAAGGTGAGCTGTAGATGGCTAATCAGGTGAAGCTTCCGGTCTTGCCGCTGCGGGAGACCGTAGTCTTTCCGGGCGTGGCGGTACCGATCAGTGCGGGGCGGCCGGGCACGCTGGCGGCGATACAGCGGGCGATGGACGGGGAGCGCCGGCTTTTTGCGGTTTGCCAGCGCGAGAACGTGGAGGATGCCACGCCGGAGCTGTTGCACGAGATGGGCGTAGTGGTTCGGGTCGTCCAGACGCAGCGGGGCCGGGGCGGCTTGCAGCTTCTGATCCAGGGGGAGCAGCGTGCGGTGGCGCTGTCCTACGACAGCGGTGCGCACGGGATGTTGCTGGCGGCGGTGGAGCTGCTTCCGGAGCAGGGGGCAGAGAAGGTGGAGGATGCTGCGTTCATCGCGCTGGATCGTGAGCTGCGGGAGCGGGCGGTGGAGCTGGGGCGCCGGCGCGGGATCCCGGATGAAGCGCTGGGGCAGTTGGTACAGGGGGTGGAGTCTCCGGGTGCGTTTGCGGACCTCGTCGCCTTCTACCTGGAAGTCCCGCCGCTGGAGAAGCAGGAGCTGCTCGAGCTGACGGCGGTCGAGCCGCGGATGCGGCGAGTGCTGGTGGCGGTCGAGCGGGATCTGTTGCGGCTGGAGGCGCAGCAAGAGATCCAGCAGAAGGTGCAGGAGGAGCTGGGCGAGAAGCAGCGGGAGATGGTGCTGCGCGAGCAACTCAAGGCGATCCAGAAGGAGCTGGGCGAGGACGAGGAAGGGAACGAGGTTCAGGAGCTGAAGCGGCGGATCGCAGCGCTGGACCTGCCGGCGGAGGCGTGCTCGGAAGTGGAGCGGGAGCTGCACCGGCTGGAGCGGACGCATCCGCAATCGGCGGAGTACCAGGTCATTCGCACCTACCTCGAGTGGGTGACGGA
>JACQVE010000159.1 GCA_016209965.1 Gemmatimonadota bacterium
ACCCCTACGCGCTCGACCGCTCCCCTTGCGGCTCGAGCTCCGGCACGGGCGGCGCCATCGCGGCGAACTACGCGGCCGTCGGCGTGGGCACGGAGACGGATGGCTCGATCGTCTGCCCCGCGTCCGCCAACTCGCTGGTGGGCATCAAGCCCACGCTCGGCCTGGTGGGCCGCTCCGGCATCATCCCTATTGCCCACAGCCAGGACACGGCCGGGCCCATGGCCCGCACCGTAGCGGATGCCGCGGCCCTGCTGGGCGTGCTGGCGGGTGTCGACCCGCGCGACCCGGCCACCGCGGCCAGCCGCGGCCAGGCGCCGGCCGACTACACGCGCTTCCTCGACCCCAACGGGCTGAAAGGCGCCCGCATTGGCGTCGCCCGCGCCAAGGTCTCGGGCTACAGCCGCGAGACCGACCAGTTGTTCCAGGCGGCGGTCGATGCCCTGAAGGCGCAGGGCGCCGAAGTCATGGACCCCGCAGACATTCCCCACCTGGGCGAATACGACGACTCCGAGTTCACGGTCCTGCTCTACGAGTTCAAATCGGACCTGAACCGCTACCTGGCCGGGCTGGGGCCCGCCGCCCCCGCCCACTCGCTCCGCGAGCTGATCGACTTCAACGAGCGGAACCGGGAGCGCGAGATGCCCTACTTCGGCCAGGAGATCTTCCTCAGGGCCGAGGAGAAGGGACCGCTCACGGAGAAGGAATACGTGGACGCCCTGGCGAAGAACCACCGCCTGTCGCGGGCCGAGGGCATTGATGCGGTGTTGGACCAGCACCGGCTGGACGCCGTTATCGCGCCTACCGGCAGTCCGCCCTGGACCATCGACCTGGTCAATGGCGACCACTTCCTGGGTGCCAGCTCGACGCCCGCCGCGGTGGCCGGCTACCCCAGCATCACGGTGCCTGCGGGGTATGCATTCGGCCTGCCTGTCGGCATCTCCTTCATCGGCCGGGCGTGGAGCGAGCCGACGCTGATCCGTCTGGCCCACGCCTTCGAGCAGGCGATGAAGGCCCGACGGCCGCCGCGCTTCCTGCCCACCGCGGATCTCTCCGCGATCTAATCCGCGATCTAAGAGGAGGAGTAGCCATGCTTACATCGGGAATGGTCATCCGTCGTCTTCCCTATCTCTTCGTCCTGGCGTCCGCCTTCCTGCTGCCAGCCGGGGCGGCCGCGCAGCGCACCGCCAAGCCGGTGCTGCACGGCCGGCACTGGATCGCCATTACGGGCAAGCCGCTGGCCGCGACGGCCGGAGCCATGATGTTCCAGAAGGGAGGCAATGCAGTGGACGCCGCCTGCGCCATGCTCGCGGCCACGACCACCATGTGGGACGTGCTGAGCTGGGGTGGCGAGACGCAGGCGCTGATCTACAACCCGAAGACGGGCAAGGTCGTGGGCATCAACGCCCTGGGCGTGGCACCCTCGGGGGCGACGGCGGAGTTCTTCAAGCAGAAGGGGCTCAAGTATCCGCCGGAGGACGGGCCCTGGTCCGCGGTGACGCCGGGCACGCCGGGCGGGCTGCTGGTCATGCTGGCGGAGTTCGGCAAGCTCGCGCTGGCCGACGTACTGGCGCCGGCCATCCAGATGGCGGACGGCTACCCCATCGAGGCGCAGACAGCGAACAGCATCGAGCGGAACAAGGAGAAGCTCAAGCAGTGGCCGTACTCGCGCCAGGTCATGCTGCCCCACGCCGGTGCTGCGCGCGAGGCGCCGGCGGCCGGCGAGATCTTCCGCCAGCCGGATCTGGCCGCCACGCTGCGCAAGCTGGTCGAGGCCGAGCAGCAGGCGCTGCGGCGCGGGAGAAGCCGCAAGGAAGCGATCTACGCGGCGTACGACCGGTTTTACAAGGGCGACGTCGCCAGCGAGTTCGTGCGCGGCGCGCAGGAGCAGGGCGGGCTGATCACCATGGAAGACCTGGCCCGGTGGAGGGTGCAGCTCGAGGAGCCGGTCAAGACCGACTACAAAGGGATCGAGGTCTACAAGCTGACGCACTGGGTGCAGGGCCCGGTGCTGCTGCAGGCACTGAACATCCTGGAGAACATGAACCTCGAGTCCCTGGGCTACAACAGCGCCCGCTACATCCACGCGCTCTACCAGACCATGAACCTGGCCTTTGCCGACCGGGACTTCTATTACGGCGACCCTTACTTCCCGCCGGCCGAGCCGATCCGGGGGCTGCTCTCGAAGGAGTATGCGAAGCAGCGCTTCCAGCAGATCAACTGGGAGCGGAACGACCCGGCGGCCGCGCCGGGCGACCCCTACCCCTTCCAGGGCGAGAGCAACCCGTTCCGCCACCTGCTGGAGAAATGGAACGCGCGCCCGCCCGTGACCTCAGCAGAGTCGAGTCCTCAGGCGCTGCACGACTTCGAGCAGGCGTTCTACCGGGGCACGACCTCGATCCAGGCGGCGGACGCCGAGGGCTGGGTGGTCTCGGTCACGCCCAGCGGCGGCTGGATCCCGGCCGTGATCGCCGGGCGCACGGGCATGGGCATGAGCCAGCGCGCGCAGAGCTTCGTGCTGGACGAGGCGGAGAACCCGTTCAACGTGATCGAGCCCGGCAAGCGGCCGCGCGTCACGCTCACGCCCACGCTGGCGCTCAAGGAGGGGAAGCCCTTCCTCTCCTTTGCCGTGCAGGGCGGCGACTCGCAGGACCAGAACCTGCTCCAGTTCTTCCTGAACGTGGTCGAGTTCGGCATGAACGTGCAGCAGGCGGCGGAGGCGGCCAATATCAACAGCTTCCAGATGCGCAGCTCCTTCGACGACCATAGCTCGCGGCCCGGCCGGCTGCTGCTGAACGAGGCCGTGCCGCCCTGGATCCGTGACCAGCTGCGCCGCATGGGCTACGAGCTGACCTTCGAGGAGCGCACCTCCGGCCCCATCAACGCCATCTACTTCGACCGCAAGCACGGCAGCTTCTGGGGCGGCTCGAGCCACCACGGCGAGGATTACGGCATCGCCTGGTGAGGGCTGCGCCAGAGCACGGAAGTTGCGCACTGGTGAGGCAATGGGGCAAGCTCCTGCTCATCCTGTGCGGCGCGGCCGGCGTGGCCGCCGGCGGCTACATCACCCTGGCCATCATCGTCGCCCAGTCGCGCACGGGGCACTACCTGCACTCGTTCAATGACGTCTTTGGCTGGAAATCGCTGCGCTAGGCGCCAGGAGTGGACGCGAGGTCATCTTCGCGGCGCACCACCCGTTCAAGTCGGCCAGCCCGCATGCAAACCGACCTCATTGCCAGCAGCCGCCCTAATCCTATGTCGCGATCCCGTTTCATGCGACGGGGTCGGCGGCAGCCGGTGAAGGCGTGAAGTGAGTTACTCAAAAGCTCCGCCAACGGCTGTCAGCTCGGCATTCCCGG
>JACQVE010000160.1 GCA_016209965.1 Gemmatimonadota bacterium
CAGCTCGTCATACCTGGGCGGCGGGCCCAGGATGGGGATGAGCGGGCTGTTGCGGAACAGGGTCTGACCAATGGAGCCGTTGGTGCTGCGCGTGCTGGCCGTGTTGAGGCTCGGGATGCGCGCGTAATACAGCCCGCTGCTCGCGCGGAAGACCTGCCGGCCGTCGTCGTTCACGTCCCAGGCAATGCCCAGGCGGGGCTGGAACATCTTCCAGTCGGAGGGGATGGTGCCGTCCGAGGGGAACTCGAACGTGCCCCTGGCATTGCTTACTGTCTTGCCGATGAAGGGGGCGAAGAAGACCTGGTCCGGCGGCGTGCGCGGCTCCGGCTGGACCTGCGCCTCCCAGCGCACGCCGTAGTTCACGGTCAGGTTGGCCCGCGGCTTCCAGGTGTCCTGGAGGTACGCGGCCAGATCATGCTGCGGGATGTCCTGTGTGCCCGCGTCCTCCACGGTGCGGCCGCCCACGCCCGCCTGCTGCAGGTAAAGCAGTACCGGGCCGGTGATCTGGCCGCCGGGGCACTGGCCGTCCGTGCGCGGCGGGCCGTTGCTGCACTGGACGTATTGCGGCCCCTTCTGCACGTAGTTGATGAAACCGGTGACACTGTTGAAGATGAAGCGGCCATTGGCGAAGCCGATGAAGGTCTGCTTCATCTCGGTGCGGTTCCACTCGACGCCCGCCTTGAACAGGTGGTTTCCCTTGAGCAATGAGATGTTATCCAGCAACTGGATACGCGTGTCGAACGCCTCGATGGGGATGAAGAAGGGCATGCCGAAGCGGAAGCCGAAGACAAAGTCCATGCCGGTGTCGGGGAAGGGCCGCGCCTTGCCGGGGATCTTCGGTCCCTCGTACGGCCGCGGCCGGTCCTCGCGCGCGTACTGGAAGCGGAACTCGTTGGCCACTGTGGGGGAAAGCTGCGAGGACAGGCTCCCGTTCACTGCGTGCGAGAAGTCCTTCTCGAGCGCGTTGGCGCTGCGGCCCCAGGTGTCGACATCAAACGTGCCGTTGACCTGCTTCGAGTTCGTGTAGTTGTACTTGAGCGATGCGTTGTGGTCGGGATTCAGCCGCAGGTCCAGCTTCACCATCAGCGCGTTGGCGTCATTGGTCCGATCAATAGGGCCGAAGTCGTCCTTCAACACGCCGTTGAACGCGGTACCCAGGAACGTCCGCAGCGAGTCGAACGCCGCGCTGGGCGGCCGGCTGAGCTGCTTGGTCTCGTCGTAGACCTGCTGGTCGTACGCCAGGAAGAAGAAGGCGCGGTCCCGCTTGAGCGGCCCGCCCAGCGTGAAGCCGAACTGATGCTGCCGGAAATCGGGGGCGACGCTGAGGTCCTTGTAGTGCGGCTCGCCCGCGATCTGGTCGAACTTGCCGAAGTAATGCGCCGAGCCGTGGAACTCGTTGGTGCCCGACTTCGTGATCACGTTGATGAAGCCACCGCCCGAACGCCCGAACTCCGCATTCGCGCCCTGCGAGATGACGGCGATCTCCTGAACCGCGTCCAGATTGAAGGTGAAGGGCGGCCGCTGACCGCCCCGGTGCTCGCCAAAGAAGGGATTGTTGAAGTCGGCGCCGTCCACGGAGACGTTGTTGTGGATGCCCCGCTGGCCGCCAATGCTGATCTCGTCGCCGTCGGGACCCTGCACAAGGGCCACGTGCGGCGTGAGCACCGTGTAGGCCAGATAGTTGCGGCCATTGTTGGGCAGGCCGGAGACGACCTCGGGCTGGAAGTGCGTGGCCGCCTCGACGCGCGCCACGTCGACCACGGGCCGCTGGACCTCGACCGCGATCTCCTCCAGCTCGATGGCCCGGAAGCTGAGGTCCAGCTCGACGGTCTGGCCCAGACGCAGCTCGATCCCCTCGCGCCGCGCCTCGCCTACCGCCTCCCGGGACTGGGCGGCGACGTCGTAAGTGCCCACCGGCAGCAGCGAGGCGACGAAGATCCCCAGCTCGTTGGTCGTCACGCGGCGCTCGAAGTTGGTCTGCCGGTTGCGCACGGCCACCGCCGCGCCGGGCACGGCGGCGCCCGCCGGATCGCGAACCGTGCCGCGGATGACCCCCGTGGTGGCCTGGGACTGTGACTGGAGCGGAACGGGCGCGATGAGGAAGGTCATGCCTGCGGCAAGACCCGCCAACCAGGACGACCGGCGACTCGGACTCATGGCGAGAGCCTCCCGGATAGGAAAGGGATGCACACCGGACGGCGGGCGCCGCCCGGAGGCGACGGTAGTTGGATGTTGGTTCTCCAAGATGCAAGCGGCAGGGGGTCCGGGACAAGACTCTTGATGCCACACTCTTGATGCCACCTCTTGATGCCACCTTGCCGCCCTGATGCCGCCCTTGCTGCCGCCGTTCTGGAAGCCGCGCCGGCTTAGTGGTCGAATTCGCAAGTACGGCCGCATTCGGCCGCCTGACCGTACCTACGAAATCGACCACTTAGTGGTGGAATCCGACCACTCAGGAGGCGGTCGCAGCCCGGTTGGCCTGGTCGAGCCAGCGGAGCTGCTCGCCGAAGCGCAACCCGGCCAGGGGCAGCTCCACCCGGTAGCCGCGCTGGCGTAACGCCGGAACCAGGAACTCCCGGTAGGCTGCGGGCGCCAATAGAGTGACGTGGTCCCCCGGCTGCGCCCGACGCGCCAGAGCTTGCGCGACACGCTGCGCCCACCTCGTGCGTTCCCGCAGCGGCTTCCCCGCCAGGGTCACGTCGTAGGGGTCGATCCACCGCTCCGGGTCGAGGAGCGCGTGCTTGGCCGAGAGGATGTACCAACGGTCGAACCGCGAGACGGCGAAGTCGCGGCACTTGCGGAAATACGGTGTGGTGTAGAGCTCTCCCGCGCGCGCCCGCCGGTCCAGCTTACGGCGCGTGCAGGCGACGAGGCAGATCCGGGCCATGCGTGACCCCCCACGCCCACCGGCGTGGTATAGTGAGTTCCCTGGTACCATGCGCGCGCAGCCCTTCCCACGCCAGCTCGGCACGGAGCGAGAAGGATCTCGTCCCCTTCACGATTACTGCGAACACGCTGGCGACGATCCTCCTCGAGCTGAACTCCGAGGCCTGGGTGACGAAGCAGAACGTGCGCGACCGCGTGGTGGACGACGCAGAAGTGCAGCAGGCGGCCACGGCCAGCCGGCGCACGGGGCCGCGGAGCTAAGTGGTCGAGTTCGCAAGTACGGTTGCATTCGGCCGCCGATCCGACCACTAAAGCCACGGGCGTGCCGGGGCAGAGAACGCGGCGTCGCCCACTACGGCGAGCGCCCTGCCGCGCCCCGCGCCCGGGACATTGGCGGCTGCGGGAAGTGCGCGGATGCGGCCGCGGAGCCTGGACTGTCTTGACGGTCCGGCTATCACAGGCGTAACCTGGGGCACTTGCGGGCCGGCCGTACGATCCTCTCCCAAAAACCAGGGTCCCCGAATCGACGGGGTTATGCAGGCACGGCGGCCTGGCGGCGCTCTCCCCTGGTGATCCCGGACCGGCGACGGCCTGAACGAGCACTGCCCCTCACTCCCACCCTCGTCCCCGAAGGAGGAGCCGAATGTACACCTGGACGAGCCGAGTCGGTTCTGCGGCCGCTTTTCTGGCCGTCCTGCTGTCCGCGCAAGCTACGGCGTTCACGCTACCCGCTAACGGGCAGGCGCGGCGCCAGGCGCAGCGGGCGCCACTGCTGGATACGGCCATGTACCGCCAGCTCCGCTACCGCACCATCGGCCCGGTGGGGAATCGGGTGAGCGCAGTGGCGGGCGTGGCGGGCGATGCCAGCACCTACTACGCGGGTGCGGCGTCGGGCGGCATCTGGAAGACGACGGACGGCGGCGTACACTGGGCGCCCGTGTTCGACGACCAGCCGGCCCAGTCGATTGGCGCGCTGGCGGTTGCGGCAACGGACCCCAACGTGGTGTGGGCGGGCACGGGCGAGGCGTGCATCCGCAGCAACATCTCGATCGGGAACGGTGTCTACAAGTCGACCGATGCGGGCAAGACGTGGCAGCACATGGGGCTGGAGAACACGGGTCGGATCTCGAAGGTGGTCATTCACCCTACGAATCCGGACATCGTCTACGTCGCCGCGCTGGGACACGCCTACGGCCCGCAGCAGGAGCGCGGCATTTACCGCACGCTGGACGGCGGCAAGAGCTGGGAGCGGGTGCTGTTCGTAGACGAGAACACGGGCGCGGCGGACCTGGTGATGGACCCCAACAATCCGCGCATCCTGTTCGCGGGCATGTGGCAGCTCGAGATCCACACGTGGGGCCGGGAGAGCGGCGGCCCGGGAAGCGGCATTTTCCTGTCCCGTGATGGCGGGGCCACGTGGAAGCGGCTCCAGGGCAAGGGATTGCCCGAGCGGCCGGTGGGGCGGATCGCGCTGGACGTTGCCCGCACCAACTCGAACCGCGTTTACGCGCTCATCGAGACCGGGGACGGCGTGCCCTGGCACGGCCAGGAGACGGACCGCGGGGAGCTGTGGCGGTCGGAGGATGGCGGCGAGACGTGGCGGGTGGTGAGCTATGACCGGCAGCTCGGCGGCCGGCAGCACTACTACACGCACATGGCGGTCTCGCCGGACAACGAGAATGAGGCGTACTTCCTCTCGGCAGCGTTCAGCAAGAGCCTGGACGGGGGCGCCACCACCGTGGACATCCCCTTTGGCGGCTCGCCGGGCGGGGACAACCACGACATCTGGATCGACCCGACGAACGCCAGCCGCATGATCGTGGGCAACGACGGCAATGTCTCGATCTCGGTGACGCGGGGCCGGAGCTGGCAGCGCGTCCAGCTCCCCATCGCGCAGATGTACCACGTGACCGTGGACAACCAGATCCCGTACTACGTTTACGGCAACCGTCAGGACGGCCCGTCGACGCGCGGGCCGAGCAACAGCAAGCTGGGCGGGTTCGGCGGCTTGGCCGGCGTGATCCCGCGCGGCGACTGGCACTCGGTGGCGGGCGGCGAGAGCGGCTGGGCGACGCCCGACCCGGTGGACCCGAATATTGTCTGGTCCAGCGCCTCGGGCTCGGGCAGTGTGGGTGGGATCGTGGTGCGCTACGACGAGCGCACGCGCCAGGCCCACAACGTCGAGGTCTGGCCGGCCAGCACCGTGGGCTGGCCGGCGGCGGACGTGAAGTACCGCTTCGTCTGGACCTTCCCGCTCACGATTTCGCCCCATGACCGGAACAAGCTGTATGTGGGGAGCCAGCACGTTCACGTGACCACGGACGGCGGACGGAGCTGGCAGGTGATCAGTCCTGACCTGACGCTGAATGACAGGAGTCGGATGGGCATCTCGGGCGGGCTCACGCTGGACAATATTGGCGTGGAGTACGCCGGCGTGATCTTCGCCATTGCCGAATCGCCGCTCGAGCCGGGGCTGATCTGGGCGGGCACGAACGATGGGCTGGTGCACCTGACGCGTGACGGCGGGAAGAGCTGGACCAACCTGACGCGGAACCTGCCTAACCTGCCGCCCTGGGGCACGGTGAGCAACATCGAGGCCTCGCGCCACGACGCGGGCACGGCGTACCTGACGGTGGACTTCCACCAGATGAACAACCGCGACCCGTTCGTCTACAAGACGATCGACTACGGGCGCACCTGGAAGCTGATCACGAACGGGATTCCGAAGAGCCCGCTCAGCTACGCGCATTGCGTGCGGGAGGACCCGGTGCGGCGGGGGCTGCTGTACCTGGGCACGGAGAGCGGGCTCTACGTCTCGTTCAACGACGGCGAGAGCTGGCAGCCGCTGCAGCGGAACCTGCCGCACGCGCCGGTCTACTGGATCGTGGTCCAGGAGCACTTCAACGACCTGGTGGTCGCGACGTATGGCCGCGGCTTCTGGATCCTAGACGACCTGGGGCCGCTGCAGCAGCTCACGCCCGAGGTGGCCGCGGCCGATGCACACC
>JACQVE010000161.1 GCA_016209965.1 Gemmatimonadota bacterium
GGCCGTGCAAGAGCCATGCTTGACACGCTACCTCCCAGCCACTACGCTGAGCCGCACGAGATCTTTTTGTGAGAGCGGCCGTTTGAAGAAGAGCTGGATCGTGGCGGCCGGCCACCGTGGTGCCGGACGGGGCCGTTTTGATCGTTTTCGGCGAGGCCGGGGCGATCTGCCGTGCCTGCTGGCCGTCCTGCAGTCTGCTATCGTGCTCGGGCTCCACGCCTGCGACGACGGGCCCGTGGAGCTGCCCGCCGTCCAGATCGAGCTAACCCCGGACACGCTCACCCTGCGCACCGGCGAGAGCGCCCAGCTCACCGCCGTGGTCCAGAACGCGCGCAACGTCGCCGTTTCCTTCTCCACATCGAATGCGGCGGTCGCCACAGTGACCTCGACGGGCCTGGTCACGGGCGTTGGCGGCGGCACGGCCGTGATAGCCGCGGTCTCGCGCGCGGATCCGACCAAGCGGGACAGCAGCAGGGTGACCGTCCTGCCGCCGCCGGAGATCCAGGTAGCAGTGAGCCCGGATTCCCTGGCACTGGAAGCCGGGCAGTCCTTGCGGCTGACGGCAACGGTTACGGGGAGCGGCAACACAAGCGTGCGCTGGTCCTCCACGGCACCGGGCGTGGCCACAGTGGACAGCACGGGGCTGGTAGTGGGGGTGGCGCAGGGGCAGGCGCAGATCGTGGCGGCGGCGCGGGCGGACACGACCAAGCGGGCGACGGCGCGGGTCACAGTCCATCCGGCGCGCCGGGCAGCGATTGCGATTGTCTCGATCACGCGGATCCTGCCGGGTGGTGGCGAAGTCGCGGTGGATCCGAGCAACGTGGTGGGTCGGCTCAAGTTAACGCTGAACGTGGACACGGAGCCGGGCGCGGTCAGCCGTGTGGAAACCATCCTGGATGGGCGGGCGATTTGTTCGCAGCCGATCGGCTCGGGCAGCAGCCCGGACGCGCGGCAGGCAGTCGAGCTGGTGTGCGTTTTCGACACGGGTGAATTCAACCGCACGACGGGCGCGCCCACGTATCTCAATGGCCAACGCGCGGTGGTGGCGCAACTGGTGGCGCCGGCGGGGGCGGTGGTGGCGAGCACGAGTACCAACCTGAGGTTCAACAACCCGGACGGGTTCCTGGCTCGGGTCACGACCTCGGGCGCCGTGGCGACGAACCCGGGCACAGGTGTGCAGTGGACGTCGGGGGACGTGGTGGTGGCGCTCGTGCCCGTGATGTTCAGCGGCGCGAATGTGGCCCGCGTCACGGTGCAGATCGGGGTGCCCTCGGCTGCGCCGCTGGCCACGCAGACCGACGCCACGCGGGAAGACGGCTTCTCGGTGGTGTTCCCGAACGATCCGAACCGGCAGGGCAATCTGGCGGGCATCGAGGCCCAGAACCTGACGCCCACGGTGGCCGGCGCAGTGACGACGGACGGCCGCACGGTCGATCTGAGGGGCTGGACGCGGGGGATCGTGAACAACGACCTGCCGCCTGGCGAAACACCGCCTGTCACGTTGAACCTGGATAATCAGGCGCCGGTTCTGCCGGCTGGCAGGAGCTTTGTCCTGCCGACGCAGTCGGTGGTGGCGGAGCCCTATGCCCAGCTCCCGTGCTGCAGCGGCAACTGGGTCGGCCCCGCGTTTCAGTTCGCCTCGGCTCTACCCACGCCCATCGATCAGGGAGTAGGCGGCGTCACCTCGCTCTTCCAGGTGGGCACGGCCGCGGAGGGGTTCGGCTCGCCCCAAACCGTGACCAGTGCCGGCGAGCTCACTCCCACGCTGACGAACGGCGTATATGTCACGCGCACGGTCCTGCGGGATGGCCTGGGCAACGAGCGCCGGCTGGCGCTGGCGCCGGACGGCGCGAAGAACAACACCCAGACGGTGATCGCCGGGCAGCTCTACGCAACCTTTGGCGTGGATGCGGGCGCGCCGACCGTGGCGTTCGGGGCGGCCAGTGCCGGCGATCAGGAGGTGGATGCGACGGGCACACGCAGCTTCGTGCTCGAGGGGAGCGATCAGCGGAGCCATTTCGATACGGAGTGGGCGCCGGCGAAGCTGGTGCGGATGGTGCCAGCGTCCTTGCACACGCCGGCCGACCTATGCCGTAGGGGGGTGCGCAACACGAGCACGAGCGGCGAGTGCCGTCCGGTCCTGACGAATGGTACCATCAACATCACGGCGGGCACGGCGCTGGAGGGCTACTGGCGGCTCACCGCATGGGCGTGGGACCGTGCCGGTAACGTAAGCACGGATTCGCTGGTGCGCGTGGTACTGGTGGATCGGACGAGTCCGCAGGTGGGGGCGATCAGTCATGCGCCCGCGCTCACGGGCGGGACCGTGCAGACGTTCCAGGCGACGGCGCAGGACAACATCGACCTCTGGGTCGCCTGGCTCTGGATCGGCTACGGCCGCGTGGTCAGCCTGCGGGCGGAGGGGCAGGTCGGGCTGGGCGACCGCTTCACCACGCCGGACCAGTTCACGACTGCGGCGCCGCTGACGGCAACCGTGTCGTTCGTGCGCAACGTGGAGACGACCACGGAGGCGGGCCAGCCGAGTGGCAACATTGTGCCGGCCAACACGGCGAATTTCTGGGTGTTCGATGCGGCAGGTAACCTGGGGCAGTTGCAGGCGGACATCCGCCGGGCGGTCACGGCAGGAACAGCGTCCTTTGCGGCAGCGGCCGTCAGCAGCCTGGATGTGGCGCTGCCCGAGGGGAGCGTGGTGTGCAACGGGGCGAGAGGCGCGTGCAGCAGTGCGCCTACCACCGTGGCGGTCCAGGCCGTGGCCAGGGTGGTGGTGGGTGCGGCGGATCCTTTCCAGCGCGTCGTGTTCTACTATATCGACCCGTTCAATCGGCTGAGCGTGCCCCTGGAAGAGGCGACGACGGCGGAGGTCAGCGACGAGGGGAGCACGCGCACGTTCGTTTTCCGTGGCCTCATTCGCGGCAACCCCCTCAGCAACCTGTCGGACCAGACGGTCCCGGTCTTCGCTCTGGGCGTGAACTCGGCGGGGGACGCGCTCAAGTCCGGCAACCGCGATATCCGGGTGACGACGAACTAGTGGCTCGCCACAGGCCGGCGAGTCGTTTTAGCCAAACGGACGTGTACGTGGACGAGTGAGAAAACACGTGCACGGGTTGGTTAATGGGCCAGCGCTTTCTCAGTGGAGGTGCTTCGGGAGCGGTCCCGGGATCTCACCTGGCTGGTAGATAAGGAGCGCCCCCTCCGCCTTCGCCCTGGCGGCGAAGCTTCCCACCTCGCCCGGCGTGCGGCGCCAGAGCGCGCAGCCCGCGTGGACACCGGCTGCCCTGGCGGCCTGCATGTCGCCGATACTGTCCCCCACGTAGAGAGCCGAAGCGGGCGGAGCGCCGAGCCGGTTGAGCGCCGCGCGGATGCCCTGCGGGTCGGGCTTGGGTGCGCTCACCTCGTCGTCGAAAACCAGGACATCGAAATCACCGAGACCGGCGCGCGCGGCGGTGATCTCCCAGGAACGCCTGCTCTTTCCGGTCACGATACCCATGGCGCACCCGGCTTTGCGCAGGCGCTCGAGCATTAGCGGGACGCCGCCGTAGACGCCTTCGAAAAGTTGGTCATGGAGCGAGGCGTAATGGCGGTAGAAGTCCTCGAGGCAGCCGGCGAACGCCTGCGGCTCGACTTGCTGGCAGAGGAAGCGGATCTCGGTGCGGGGCTTCAGCGCGATCAGCTCGGAGTCGCTCAGGAGGCGCCCCAGGCAGGGGGCGAGCGCGCGACGGTAGCATTCGAGGTAGAGTCGCCGGGTGGCGATCAGCGTGCCGTCCAGGTCGAACAGGATGGCGGTCCAGCGGCGGCGGTGGGGCCTCGTGCTCATGACCAAAGCTCTCACCGCGGTGGGGCGGGGGCAAGCGCGGATCAGGGCCGCGGCGTCGCTCCTGGTGGAAGGGGCTGCTCTGCCGCTCCGTCGTTCGAGCGGCGCGGGTGAGCGGCGCGGGCGTTGCCCGTGCTCTGGCGCC
>JACQVE010000162.1 GCA_016209965.1 Gemmatimonadota bacterium
CAGCGGTGCACGTTGTGGAGGTATCCCGCGCCATGGACGAAGATGATGCCTGCGCCGTTGGATTCGGCTCCCAGGTCCCGCGGTCGGTAGATGCGGGCGGGCACGCGCACACTGTCGCGTGCCGTGAACCAGACGATCTCGGGTTCGATCCAGGACACGGCGCGCCAGGCGGCAGTAGGGGAGGCGGTCACCTCGCGCGCGCTCGCGCCACGCCGGTTGTCCATCAGGAACACCTCGGGTGGGCGATTCGACCGGGAGTAGACCACGGCCAGGCGGCTGCCATCGGGCGAGGGCGTGGCATCGTGACGGCCGGCGGAGGTAGTGATGCGGGTGCGGGTGCGACCCTGCAGGTCCATGTGGTAGAAGTGGAGCTCGAAGGGGGAGCCCTCGCTGGTCTGCAGGTAGAACCTGTCCTTCCGTGGTGAGAGCGCCGCAGAGTGCACCTCGAAGTCGCCGCGCGTGAGCTGGCGCGCATCGCCGCCGCCGGTGCCTACGACATAGACGTGCGCATAGCCGTCCCGCTCGCTGATGAAGTAGATGGACCTGCCGTCGGGCATCCAGCCGACGCAGCCGCCGTCCCGGCTCCAGCGGTCACAGAGTCCGCCGAGCCAGGCGTCGTCATGGTCGTGGGCCACGGTGGTGACCTGACCGGACCCGGCTTCCATGACCTGGAACCAGCGGTCCTTGTAGTCGAAGCTGGTGGCGACGATCAAGCCGAGGCTGCCATCGCGGTTCCAGCCGGCGAAGTCGGCGCCCGCGAGGTGGGGCGGCTGTGCTTTTGCGGCACCGGAATCGGCGCGTGTCGGGCCGGGCCCGAGGGCTAGCCACTGGGCCTCGCGCGCCCCGAGGTTGATCAGCGCGATCCGGCTCTCTGCCTGTACGTCACCGACCTTGCCCCGCACCTCGCGGCTCTCGGTGTAGCCAGAGGCCGTGACGTAATCGGGGACGAGGGTGCGGCGGGAATCGCGGGCAGGCTTGCTGATCTGCAGCAGGGCGTAGCGGCCGCCGGGCTCGACGGCGATACCGGAGACGCGCTCCTCCTTGTCGATATAGAAGGGCTTGGGCAGTCCTGCCTCGCGAGCCTTTTCTCTCTCCTTCTGCTTGTCCTTGCGGGCCGCCTCGAGGCGGATGTGCTCGAAGAGATCCTTCTGCTGCTCTTCGATCGCCTTGCGCTGCCCCTCGGCCGGCTTCTCTTTCGGCTCCGGGCCGGTGCGGATGTCCGTGAGCTGGCGGAGCGGCCGGGCATCGAGGGGCAGGGCGAAGAGGTTGTCGTCCCGGATGAAGTATATGGCGCGGCCATCCCGGGCGAACACCGGGCTGCTCTCCGCCGCCGGGGTTAGGGTCAGGCGGCGTACGGCCAGCGAGCTCCGCTCGATGAGGTAGAGTTCGCCCTGGTAGGCAACGGCGCGCCAGCCGCGGTCGGGCGAAATGTCGCCTAGTGCGACGAGCACGCCAAGCGAGTCCGCGGCCTGGTCGGAGAGCGCCTCGGGCCGCCCGCCGCTCGCGCGGGCACGGTAGAGTCGCGGCTCTTCGTGCCAGGGCTGACCGCCAGGCTTCCAGCGGAAGAAGAGCCAGCGGCCGTCATCCGTCCAACGGAGGTCCTGCGGCGGCGTGCCCACGTGCTCCGGACCGCGCATGAGGTTCGGCACGGTCAGCTCGAAGGCCGGCTCCTGTGCCGGGCCCGGGTGCGTACTTGCCAGAAGTAGAGCGATGGTGGCGGCGGCCGCGCGGCGGCGGATCATCGGGAACCCTCCATGGCGTTGGCGTGGGTGGGGCGGTAAAGCTACTGGCCTTGCAGGGCCAGGGCCAGAGCCAGGGCCGCCAGGGCCAGGCGTGTTGGCGGTGTCGCCGCGTCCCCGTTCCGGGTACGGGTACGGGTACGGGCAGGGGGAGCGGGAGTGGAGACGGCGTACGGGAAGCGGAGGGTTACCGGTGCCAGAGCCAGACGCAGCGGCGGTGGGCGGCCAGGAAGAAGACGGTCTGGGCGCCGAGCAGTAGCAGGGCAGCGTCCACGCCGAGCACGCGGGCCGCGGCCACGACGCCGAGGAGGGCGGTGGCGGCTTCGAGCAGGATGCGGAGGCGGCCCGGGATGCGGACGAGCACGAAGTGCTTGTCGCCGGGGACAGTGAAGAGGCTGAGCGCGGCGATGGCGAATACGAGGGCGATCCAACCCCAGGCGAAATAGATGGCGACCCAGGCCACGACCTCGAGGAGGAAGCGGGAGGCGGCCAGTGTTGGCGGGTCATGGAACGAAGCGTTGGCAGCTCGCATGTTCATGGGCAGCATTCCGGCGGGCTCCTCAGTCTCCCAGGGAAATGCCCAGGTCGCGGGCAGTGCGGACCGTGTCGGACTCGAGCGGCACACGCTTGATGCGGTCGACTGCATCGGCGAGTGGCACGGCGTGGACCTCGGGCGGGTCGAGGGCGACCATGGTGCCGAAGCGACGTTCGGCGACGCAGCGCACGGCGGCGGCGCCGAAGCGG
>JACQVE010000163.1 GCA_016209965.1 Gemmatimonadota bacterium
GCACACGCTTGATGCGGTCGACTGCATCGGCGAGTGGCACGGCGTGGACCTCGGGCGGGTCGAGGGCGACCATGGTGCCGAAGCGACGTTCGGCGACGCAGCGCACGGCGGCGGCGCCGAAGCGCAGGGCAATGAGGCGGTCGTAAGCGGTGGGCGAGCCGCCGCGCTGGAGATGGCCGAGCACGAGGGAGCGGGTCTCCTTGCCGGTTTGCTCGGCGATCTCGCGGGCCAGGCGCTCGGCGATGCCGCCGTAGCGCGCAGCGCGGCCGGGCGCGGCCGGCTCCGCGAAGACTGCCTCGCCCCCCTGCGGCATGGCGCCTTCCGCAACAACAACAATAGAGAAGCGCCGGCCCGTCTGGTCCCTCTCGCGGATCTTCTGGCAGACCTTTTCCAGGTCGTAGGGGATCTCGGGGATCAGGATGACGTCGGCTGTCGCACTGACGCCGGCATGGAGCGCGATCCAGCCCGTGTGGCGGCCCATGACCTCGACCACCATGACGCGCTCGTGGCTCTCGGCCGTCGAGTGGAGCTTGTCCAGCGCGTCGCTCGCGGTCTGCACGGCAGTGTGGAATCCGAAGGAAACCTGGGTCGCGGCCAGGTCGTTGTCTATGGTCTTGGGGACGCCGACTACGGGGAGTCCCTTCTGGGCGAGGCGATGGGCGATATGCAACGAGCCATCGCCGCCGATGGCGATCAGCGCATCCAGCCCGTGGCGGCGAAAGCTGTCCACCACTTCATTGGAGCGGTCCACGGTCGTGACGCTGCCGTCGGGCTGCTGGACCGGCCAGGCGAAGGGGTCGGCGCGGTTGGTGGTGCCCAGGATGGTGCCGCCCAGGTGAGTGATCCCGCGCACCGCTTCGCGGTCCAGCCTCACCAGTTGGTCATCCAGCAGACCCTCGTAGCCTTTGCGAATGCCGAAGACTTCCCAGCCATGATAGAGCGCGGAGAGGACGGCGGCGCGGATGACTGCATTCAGGCCGGGTGCGTCCCCGCCGCCGGTGTTAAGGGCGATGCAGCGGATCGGAGGGCCGGGACCAGGGCGAGGCTCTGGATCGGCTGCGGAGGCTGGTGCGGGCCCCAAGGTGTTCATGGAAGCTGGTCGCGGATTTCTTCCCAGGTGGGGTGCCTGCCCGTATGCTTCTTGGAGTAGATCAACATACCGCTGCGGGTGACCTCGAACACGCCGCCGCTCGACTCGAGGATCTCGACCCGGGCGCCGGGGAACTCCTCGCGGATCTGGGCCTCCAGCCTGGAGGCGCGCGGGTAGTAGTTTCAGACCCCGCAGTACTCGATCGTAACGTGCAACGGCTGATCGGCCATGACAGTTCCTGGCGTGGATACGGTAGCGGCGGCGCAGGCTTTTCGGGGGCGCGGCGTGTCCCGGCCGGCCGAACCTGCGCGGTTTAGCGTAGCCGGGGGGCGGGAACGTGTCAACTCCGACCGGGCTGGCGCGTTCACTATATAGCGCGCCAGACGGCGGTGCCTCGAGGCAGCGGCCGGGCGGACGCCGCAGTCCTCTCGCGTGGCGGTATGGCTGCGCCTATATTGGGGTCACGAGTGGCGGGCCCGACGGGCCTGCCGGCGCCCCTGGCGCGAATGGTCCCGCTTCGAGCAAGCCTGCCCGGCTCTCCCCGGAGCCCGCGAAGTGCCACTCTTCACAGGAGGTAGCCTTGCGGACGCGAACATTTCTGGTTCCGCTCGTGCTCCTGGCGTTTTCCACCAGCCTGCTGGCCCAGGAACCGGCTTCTGGTGGGGCGACCGTGGCCGTGCTGGACTTCACCGGCTCCTCGCTGACGCTGCAGGAGGCATCGGCGGTGGGCAAGGGGCTGGCCGGCATGATCATCACGGAACTGGCCGGCCGGCCGGGCGTTCGAGTGATCGAGCGGCAGCAGCTTCAGAGCGTGTTGCAGGAGCAGAAGCTCGCGCTTTCCGGCCGGGTGGATGACGCCACGGCGCTGGAGATCGGCAAGCTGCTGGGCGCCCAATACCTGATCACGGGCGCGGCTACGCTGGGCCTGGCCAAGGACGCCCGGCTGGACATCCGCGTGCTCAACGTGGAGACGAGCGAGATCCTACGGGCGCAAAAGGTGACGGGCAAGCAGGAAGATTTTCTGGACATGGTAGTCAAGATTGCGGACCAGTTTTCCCGCGATCTCAAGCTGAAGGTGCCCGCGCGCGAGCCGGCGGTCGAGGTGCCGTTCCAGGCGATCATCTTCTATTCGCAGGGGCTGGACTTCGAAGACAAAGGTCAGCCGGAGCGGGCGATCGAGATGTACCGGAAGGCGCTGGCGGCGTTTCCGGGGCATCGGGAAGCGAAGGCGGCGCTGGAGCGGCTGACCAAGGCGAAGGGAGGCGCATCATGACGGCCAGGACTCGTGAGGGCGCCTGGCGGCCGTGGACGGCAGCGCGGCAGATCTGGGTGTGCGGGCCCCTGGGCCTGGCGCTGGTCGGCGCTCTGGGCGTTGCCGCACCCCGACCGGCGGCGGCGCAGAAGATCGTGTTCAGCTCGGACCTGCCGCGCACGCTGGTGTTCATTGCGGAAAAGGGTGAAGGCCAGGTCGCGACGCGGGATTTTGTGGCCTTTCTCCGCCAGGCCGGCTTCCCGCTGGTGGACCCGGCGCTGGCGCACGCGGCCGCTCAGCGGGAGCTGGTGCGGCAGGCATTGGGGGGAGACGAAGGCGCGGCCGTGGCGCTGGGCCGGGATTTCGGCGCGCAGGTGCTGATCCTGGGGCGCTCCGACTGGGGCGCGCGACCGGACCCGGTGGACCGCTCGGCGATGACGGCCACGGCGGAAGTCGAGGTTCGGGCGCTGCGGCTGGACAATGGCAAGGTCATGGCCACGGGGCGGGGTCAGGGTCGCAAGCTGGAGGCGACGGAGGAGGCGGCACGGACGGGCGCGGTGCGTCAGGCGGCGACGCAGGTGCTGCGCGCGACGGCGTTCCTGGGGCAGATCGTGAACGGGTGGACCGCAGAGCCCTGGTCGGCGGCCGGCTACTTTCCGGCAGACCCCGGATCCACCGCTCAGGCAGTGGAGCAGAGCAAGGCTGCCCCCGATGCCCTGAGGCTGGCTATCCTGAACACGCAGGTGGCACCGGCCGCGGGCGCGCCGCCGGCATCGCGGGGGATCGGCGTGATCCGACGCGAGCGGGGCGCGTTCACGAACGAAGTGGACCTCGAGGGCGTGGTCATGGGCGCTGCCACGGAGGTCGAGGTGGAGGGAGTGAAGGCAAAGCTGGAGCCGCTGGATGCCAGGCAGGCGAGCCAGTTGGGGCTGACCGGTCCGGTAAAGAGATTCGTGGCGCGTACCACGTTGCCCGCAAACCGCGACACGGTGCGGGTTGTGGCGAAGGCGGCGGGCGGCGCCCGGGTCGAGGCCATCACGGCGCCGCGCGTGGACCAGCGCTGGGCGGTGGTGATCGGGATCGGGGACTATCGCTCGCCGGCCATACCCGACCTGGCGTTTTCAGGCGCGGACGCCCAGGCGATGTACGACTTCCTGCGTTCGGAAGCCGCCGGCCCGTTCCCCGCTGACCACATCCTCTTCCTGAAGGATGGCGCGGCCACGGCGCAGGCCATGCGGGAGGCGCTCTTCCTGTTCCTGCAGAAAGCGGATTGGGACGATCTCGTGGTCGTCTACTTTGCCGGCCATGGCGCCCCCGACCCGAACCGCCCGGACAACCTGTACCTGCTGCCTGCTGATGCGGACCCGCAGGCGCTGGCGGCCACGGGGTTCCCCATGTGGGACATCAAGACGGCGCTGCGGCGGCAGATCAAATCGGAGCGCGTGATTGTCATTGCCGATGCCTGCCATTCGGGGGGCGCGCAGGAGGGGTTGCAGAACCCAGTGGGCGGCTCGTTCACGGAGCTATTCACGCCCTCGCGGCGGCTGACCCTGACCGCTGCGGACCTGAACGAGCTGAGCTTCGAGGACGTACGCTGGGGCGGTGGGCACGGCGTGTTCACCCATCACCTGCTGCAGGGACTGCGCGGCGCGGCGGATGGCGATGCGAATGGCATTGTCACGTTTGCGGAAGTCGCGAACTACGTGACCACGAAGGTGAGGGGGGACACGAACGGACGGCAGAACCCGCAGCGCAGCGGGCTGGGGGATGTGCCGCTGGCCGTGGCAGCGAGCACCGCTCGGCCTGCTGGGGAATAGGAAGGTAAGGGCAGGGTACTCCGTGGAGGGGCTCGGGTAGACTCCGCCGAGGGGTTCGGGATAACGCACTCGGCACCCCTCGGGCCGGAGCCGGGGAAGTGCGGCGGTCGGGGCGAGTGGCACGGC
>JACQVE010000164.1 GCA_016209965.1 Gemmatimonadota bacterium
ATCTTGCGCAGGGCGATCAGCATCTGCCCGATCTGCTCGATCAGGCGCAGGATGTAGTCGCGCCGGTCCACGGATCGCCGCCCTTCAGATCAGTTGCTGCAGCACCAGCGTGAGCCGGAGCAGGAAATCATGCACCGGTTCGAGCAGCAGGCCCAGTCCGGCCCAGAGTGGGGCATACTCGAGCCGCACCAGGCCCTGGATGTGCCAGTGCGCGCGATCCGTATAGTCCCAGGGGCAGACGCCGATCAGCCGGCGGAGCAGCCAGCCGGTCGCGTATTCTAGGCTCATGAACCCGACGGCGTAGACCGGTGCCCGCAAGGCCCACGGCCAGGGGCGGAGCAGGTCGTGCATGGGCTCATAGACCGGGGCAATCAATCCGTAGATGGGCAGCATCCAGAGGTAGGTCGTTCCCTGGAGCCTCCAGCGCTCCCGGGGCGAGGCCACGGGGTGCGTCAACGCCGTCCAGACGATCTCGACGCACCAGCCCAGGACCCCGTAGAGAAAAAAGCGGATCAGCACGCGAGGGTCTAGAGGAGGGTCAGGGCAGCTTGAGGGCACGCGGCTGCTGCCTGGCCGGCGGCCTCCAGTGCCGGTGCTCGATGTGCGCGGGGACCGGCGGGCGCTCCGCCTCCCGCGCCATAACCCGCTCCGCCAGCCACTGGAACCACTCGAAGTAGGTCTCGCGACCCACCTCCTGCCTCGACTGCTTCACCACCGGCTCGAAGCTGCGCCACGCGGTGACGATCAGCCCGCTGAAGAAATCTTCCACCAGCTCGATGTCCACCTCGCCCCGGTAGACCAGCACGCCCAGGCTCTCAAACGTGCTCATGAGCAGCCACATGCCCTCCCGCTGCTCCTTGGGCGTGGCCGCGGCCTCGGGCTCGCCGTCGGGGAGCGCGAGGCAGCAGAAGGCCGCCCTCACGAACTCCGGACTCTGGTACGACTGCACCAGGGCCAGTGCCGCGTCGCGCCGGCGCCGCGCCCGGAACTGCTGGATCTGCGCGACGGCGAAGGCGAGGCCGGCGACCAGCGCGGCGGTGGAGATCAGATTCAGTGCCGTGGCTAGATTCATCGCGGACTCTACTTACCTCTTCAAAACCATCATTCGAGTGTTGAGTTGAGACCACCCGCAAGTTGCCCGTCTTGAGCCCATCGCCGTCGGCGGCCGACTGCGGCCGGTCAGACATCACCTCAGCCTCGCTCATGTGCCGGTCGTTCGCTTCCGCGCGGCGGCGGGCTTGCGAGGACGGCCACCCCTGCGCCCGTTCTCCCGAGCGGCTCGCGCTTTCGCCGGGGTGGACATGCGACCTCCCTTGCGCCCCATCTTCCGGGCCAGGATCCCCATCCAGCGGTCTGAACCGAGCAACTCTTCCAGCAGTCCAGCCACCGACACGTCGGCATCCAGCTTTTCCCAGTGCAACGTGTCCAGGGGCCAGATCTCGACCTCGCTCAGCTCCTCATCGGAAGCGCCCGCCAGCTCCTCCAGCCGGTCGACCGGCACGTGGATCTCGGCTCCGTTGGCGAGCTCCAGCACGAGCTTGCGAACTTCAGGCTCGTAGGCCGCGCGGACCGCGCGATACGGCGAGGTTTCCATTGCATGGCCCCGCCGCGCCGCCAGGCGCGTCTGGCGCGCAGCTTCACTTCCTCTTGCCTTCTTTCGGCGCATGGTACTCCTCCCATTTCTTCCGGTATGCGGCGCGCTTCTTTCGCACGAGCTCCAGCGCACGCCGGCGATCCCTCGGTTTCATCTTGGTGCTGAAGGCAAGAAGGTACGGCCCATCCTCTTCATCGCCCAGCGCAACCGAAGCGGCAGCTTGGCCGCCGCTCAGCATGACGTGTACATGTGGTGGGTGGCGTGCCGGCTCCCTCGTTCGGATGACCACACGATACCCCTCCCCACGGTCGATGGTCGGCATGCAAACGATAACCTAAGCGCTTGGGTTGGGCAAGAGCGCGGTGAATGGCCTGTGCTTGAGTCTCTGACGTGGATCGCGGATCTCAGGAGATTCACCTCCGCCCGCCACTACGGAGCTGCCCCCGGTCCACCTTTCCCAGGTGGGTGCGCGGCAGCGCCTCCAGGAACACGATCTCGCGCGGCGCCTTGTAGGACTCGAGCCGCTCGCGAACGAAGGCCTGGAGCGTCCCGGCCAGCTCCGGTGCGGGCGCGGAGCGGCAGACCACGTAGGCGTGCGGGCGCGTGAGCCCGTCGTCCTGAACCACGCCCACCACGCAGGCCTCGCGCACTTCCGGGTGCTGCAGCAGACAGTTCTCGACCTCCTGGGGCGAGAGCCATTTGCCGCTCACCTTGAGCATGTCGTCGGCCCGGCCGCAGTAAGTAAAGTAGCCGTCGGCGTCGCGGCGGATCATGTCCTCCGAGACGTACCACTCGCCGCGGAAGGCGCGCTGCGTGCGCTGCATCTGCTGCCAGTAGCCGAGGGCGCGCGAGTTCCCGCGCACCCACAGGTACCCGATCTCGCCCGTGGGCAGCTCGCGCCCCTGGTCGTTGCACACCCGGACCTCGAAGCCGGGCACGGCCTCGCCCAGCGTGCCCGGCCGCACGCGGCCGGGGCGGTTGGAAATGAAGATATGCCACTGCTCGGCGGTGCCGAGCCCGTCCAGCAGCTCGACGCCGAACGCGGCCTTCCAGCGCTGGTACAGCTCGACCGGCAGCGCTTCACCCGCCGACGTGGCCAGGCGCAGGCACGAGAGGTCCTGCGATGCTGCGTCCGGGGCGCTCACCATCTGCTGCACCATAGTGGGCACGTTGATCAGGATACTGGGGCGGTAGCGCCTGATCTTCTGGAACACCACCTCAGGCGTCGAGCGCTCCGGGAAGAGCACAGCGGAGGCGCCGGCGGCGAACGGGAAGAGCAGGTTGGAGCCCAGCGCGTAGCCGAAGAACAGCTTGGGCACGGAAAGGCTCACGTCTGCTTCCGTGTAGCCGATCACCTGCCGCGCGTAGCACTCGGTGCTGTTGGCGTACGAGGTGTGCGTCTGCACCACCGCCTTGGGGTGGCCGGTCGTGCCGCCCGAGAAGAGCCAGATGGCGGCGTCGTCTCGATGGCTGGGGAAGGTATCGAGCTCCGCCGGCTGCCGAGCGAGATCTTCTTCGAGCGCGGCGTCGCCGGCCACGATCAGACGCTTGAGGTGCCGGGCGCCGCGGGCGGCCGACTCGAACGTCTCCAGCGTCTCGCGGTGCGCCAGCACCACGGCCGCCCGCGTGTAGCGGTAGAAGTAGTCGACCGCCTCCTGGCGCAGGTGTGGATTGACCATCACCACGACCCCGCCAATCTTCAGGCAGCCGAAGAGCGCACCCACGAACTCGGGGCCATCGGGCAGGGCGATCAGCACGCGTTGCTCGGGCTCGACGCCGCTCTGGAGCAAGAGGTGGCCGAAGCGGTTGGCCAGCGCCTGCACCTCGCGGTAGGTGTGGTCGCCCCGATCGGTGCGCAGTGCGATGCGCTCGCCCTGGCCTTCCCGGACGCGCGCGTCCAGGAAGTAGTCCGCGATGTTGAACTGCTCGGGGGGCTGGAACGGCGCTCGAGAATCCATCTGACCTCAGATCGCCCAGGGAGGCGTCCTGTAACTACCTCAGACCCCCCCAACCAAACGTCTCGTAGGACCCCAGGAGGGTCACCTCGAAGTTGTAGTGTGCTCCCTTGCGGACAGCAAGGTCCCGAGCGCCCATGGTGCCGCCCCGCTGAACCCGCTGAACGCCGTCGGTTGTAGGCGTGAGCAGGCGCCCCTATATTCGCCCGCGCGGCACGTTTGCGGAGTGCGTATGGCTACACAGCCCCGGCGGC
>JACQVE010000165.1 GCA_016209965.1 Gemmatimonadota bacterium
CCATCAATCGGACCGTGAAGCGCTTTTCATTCGGTATGACCTCGGCGACCAGGTTTTTTCTTTGGTTGAGCACGAACATGTTGCCGGCCTCCTCCTCGGCCATGGTCATTTCTACCGGCAGCAGCAACAAGTCGAAGTCGCGGCGGAATCTGTCAAGCCCCTTGAGACAGTCGGTGGTCGACAATTAGTGAGCAGCCTCCTGCCTGGTCGGCTCGTTGATCCATACTGCAGTCGGTAGCGCCGCCGGACGGGGCACGCCCCGTACGAAGCGTGCGGGATGGGCGGGATGAGCCGCAGCCAGGACCCGGGCGCGCTCAGCGTGGAGTGCTTGGGCTTGACCGAAGTGGGCCGCGGCCGGAGTCATGAGACCGATGCCGGTGTGACGGTGCTCATGGTTGTACCAGTGGAAGAACGGCCGGCAGAAGGTCCGCGCGTGCACGATCGAGCCGAAGCGATCCGGAAAGTCAGGGCGATACTTGAGCGTCTTGAAATGCGCCTCCGAGTACGGGTTGTCGGTCGAGGTATACGGGCGTGAGTGGGTCTTGGTCACGCCCAGGTCGGCCAGCAGGAACGCCACCGGCTTGGAGGTCATCGCGCTGCCCCGATCGGCGTGGATGATCAGCTGACCAGGAACGATCTCATGCTGGGCCAAGGCCTGAGCGATGAGCTGCTCGGCCAAGCGCGCCG
Organism: Gemmatimonadota bacterium; assembly: GCA_016209965.1. Taxonomy (NCBI): domain Bacteria; kingdom Pseudomonadati; phylum Gemmatimonadota; species Gemmatimonadota bacterium. The sequence goes on from JACQVE010000165.1 coordinate 688, forward strand.
ACTCGCGGTACTGTACGGTCCAGCCGACCACATACCGGCTGAAGACATCGAGAATCACGTAGAGGTAGTAGTAGGTCCACTTGGCCGGTCCGAGCAGCTTGGTGATGTCCCAGCTCCAGAGCTGGTTGGGGCGCTCGGCCAACAGTTCCGGCTTGGTATAAGCCGGGTGAACCAGTTGATCCCGTCGCTCCCGCACGTCAGCGCGTTCGCTCAGCAGCCGATACATCGTGCGTTCCGAACAGAGGTAGCGGCCTTCATCCAACAGCGTGGCCCACACCTGGGCGGGCGAGCAATCCACGAACCGATCGGAGTTCAGGATCTCGACCACGGTAGCACGCTCCCGGTCCGAGAGCGCGCGCTCCGGCTGCGGTCGGGGCTGCGCCGTTCGAGGCGCAGGCGGGCGCCGATGCCGGTAGATGGTCGCCGGCGCCATACCCAGGGCCCGGCACGCCGGACGCGTCCCGACCAGGGGCGTCAGTTCTTCCACGGCCTGTTCCATCATGGCCTGCTGCTCTCCTCCGACCGTGCGCCCCTGGGCTCGAGCAGCTCGCCCAGAAGCGCGCAAACGTTTCCCTGCACTTCGATGACCTTGCGCGTCTTCGCCAACTCGGCTTCCGCCCGCTCCGCGCGCCGCCGCAACTGGGCGTTCTCGGCCTCGAGCGGATGCGGCTTGCGCCGGCCCCGCCTGCGGGCGAGCGCCGCCAGCGCGCCCTGGTCCCGCTGCTGCCGCCAGGTCGAAAGGTGCGAGCTGTACAACCCCTCTCGGCGCAGCAAGGCGCCCACCTCTCCTGGCCCACTGCACGCATCCGCCTCCCGCAGGATGTGCAGCTTGTACTCGGCCATGAACCGCCGGCGCCGCGGCCGCTCGAGCAGCTCCGGGTCGGGTCGACCCTCCAGAGCCACTCGCGCCGAGGCCTTTGCGCTCCGCTCGCCTACGGCTCGCTTCGCTCCGTGGCCTCGGCCCCCATTCCTCTTGACATCCACCATCGTCTGCTTCCACCTCGCCCTTGCTCAGTATTTCCCTCGATGATAACCGTCTCACGTAATCTTGGCAGAGAGGGGTGCAGTTCGACCGTTTCGGATGGCCGGATCGGCCCCAAGAAGGGAGCCTCGATCGCCAGGAGGCGACGTCGCTGGTGTCGGTGCTGCGAGCCCACACCACCACGCCAAACGACTGTTGGTTGGCGATCTGGCACGGCTTCGGCCAGCTGACTGGCGCGGTGAGCGTGCTCCTCGTCCGAGAGCGCGGGCTGCGCGGCTGGCTGCGGCGGCGGCGCACTGGGCGGAGTCACACGCTCGACCCACCGAGCGATCTGGTCTACGCGCCGACCGTATCGCTTCCCGCTCGGGAGTACTTCCTGTACCGCGGGCCGATCG
>JACQVE010000166.1 GCA_016209965.1 Gemmatimonadota bacterium
GGCAGTGCAGGCGCGGCGGCAGCCGGGTTCGGTGTTCAAGCCGTTCGTGTATACGGCTGCCCTGGCCAGCGGCATTCCGGCGTCCCACGTGATCTACGACTCGCCCATCATGCTGGACCAGGTGGACGGCACCACCTGGGCACCGCGCAACTACGACCGCGACTTCAAGGGCCCGCTCACACTGCGCCAGGCGCTCAAGCTGTCCGTCAACGTAGTAGCGGTGAAGCTGGCGCTCGAAGTGGGGCTCGAGACGGTGGCCCAATACGCCCAGCGCCTGGGCATTGAAACGCCCATCCCTCGCTTCCCCTCGACCGCCATTGGCGCGGCGGAGGTGGTGCCCATCCAGGCGGCAGGCGCCTACACCGCCTTCGCCACGGCGGGCGTGCGGGTCCGTCCGCGGGGGATCCTGCGCGTCGCGGACGCCGAAGGCCGCCTGCTCTGGGAGACGCGGCCCGAGCGCGAGCAGGTGCTCGACCCCGTGACGGCGGCGCTCATGCGGGACCTGCTCCGCGACGTCGTGGACCACGGCAGCGGCTACGCCATTCGCGACCCCGGCGTGGGCAAGCTGCCCCACGACATCCCGGCGGCGGGAAAGACGGGAACGAACAACGACGCGACGGATGTCTGGTTCGTCGGCTTCACGCCGGACCTGCTGGCGGCCGTGTGGTTTGGATTCGACCTGCCCAAGAAGATCCTGCCGGGCGCAGCAGGCGGGGTCTACGCGGCGCCCGTTTTTGCGGACTTCATGCGCTCCGTCTACCTGTCCGAGCCGCCGCTCTTGCCCCGGCCTCAGCCGTGGACGCTGCCAGCCGAGCTGGTCACACGCAAGGTAGACAAGGAGAGCGGCAAGCTGGCGACGGAGTGGTGCCCGGGCCAACTCGTCTACAGTGAGGTCCACATCGCCGGCACGGAGCCCACCGAGATCTGCGACCTGCACGGGCCGGGCGGATTCGCCGGCCGGCTCCGCGCCGTACTGCCCGACAGCGCCGCCGACTCGGCGCGGGTCAGGGTCAACCCCCGCATCAAGTTCTGACGGCTGCACCAGCGATCCGACAACGGAGTTCTTGCGTGTCGGAGTTCAATCCGGCCAAGCCTCCACACCACCCGCCGTCACGCGGTGCGTAATCAGCGGCAGCGGCGGGGCGGGCATCTCCTCGCCTAGCTGGATGGCAGAGCGCAGGGCGGCCAGGCCAATCTCTGCACCCCGCTCCGTCCGCGCGTGTACCACGCCCAGCGGCTGGCCGGCGCTCACCGCCTGTCCCGGCTTGACCGGGATATCGAAGCCCACGGCAGGATCGATCGTGTCCTCCAATCGAGCGCGGCCCGCCCCCAGCGAAACTGCCGCTTCGCCAATATGGCGGGCGTTGACCTCGGCCACGTAGCCGTCCCGGGCGGCCTCGAGGGTGCGGGTCAGCGGCGCCCGCGGCAGCAGGGAGGGGTCGTCCAGTACGCCCGGGTCGCCGCCCTGCGCCTCGATCACCCGGCGCATGCATTCCAGGGCCCGGCCATCGGCCAGCGCGGCTGCAGCCGCGGTGCCAGCCGCCTGGCGCGACTCCGCCGCGCCGGCGAGCTGCAGCATCTCGACCGCCAGTGCCAGGGTCAGCTCTCGCAGGTCGGCCGGCCCTCCGCCTTGCAAGGCCCGGATTGCCTCCGCCGCTTCCAGCGCATTCCCCACGCTGATACCGCAGGGGCGATCCATGGCCGTCAGCAATGCTGTCACCGGCCGGCCGTAGGCGCTGCCGATCGCGATCATGGTGCGCGCCAGGTCGAGGGCCTGGTCCAGGTCAGGGAGAAAGGCCCCGCTGCCATGCTTCACGTCGAGCACCAGCGCATCGATCCCTTCCGCCAGCTTCTTGCTCATGATGCTGGAAGCGATCAGCGGGATGGATTCAACGGTCGCGGTCACGTCACGGAGGGCATAGAGCCGGCTGTCCAGAGGCGCGATCTCGGCCGTCGCTCCGATCAGCGCGCAACCCAGTCGTTCGAGCTGGGAGCGAAACTCATCCAGGGTGAGGTTCGTGCGGAAGCCCGGAATGCTCTCCAGCTTGTCCAGGGTCCCGCCCGTATGTCCCAGCCCGCGCCCACTCATCATGGGGACCCGCACACCCAGGGAGGCGACCAGCGGCCCCAGCACCAGCGAGACCTTGTCCCCTACGCCGCCAGTCGAGTGCTTGTCCACCTTGGCGCCCGGCAGGTCGGAAAGGTCGAGCACGGCGCCGGAGCGCAGCATGACCTCGACCAGCGCCCGCAGCTCCGGCGTGGACAGGCCCCGGAAGAAGACGACCATCAGGAACGCGGCCATCTGGTAGTCGGTCACCCGTCCCTCCAGGTAGCCGCGGAAAAATGCCGTCAGCTCGCCCGGGGGCAGCTCATCGCCGTCCCGCTTCCGTTGGATCAGTTGGTAGGCGGTCATCCGGCAGCCCCGCCGGCCGCTGCCCGCGCGTCTCGCGCCGACTGCTCAGAGGCCGAACCGGCGGCGACCGGCGTCCACGGAAGAGCGCAGCTCCTCCGCCACCCCCTGCCAACGTTGGCCCGCGCCCTCGCGGGCGTCTGCGGCCGCGCGCAGCAGTTGCCGGCGCGTCCGCTTGCCGCTCTGCGGCGCAACGAGCAGGGCGATCCCCGCGCCGACTGCCAGGCCCACCACCAGGCCGGCAAAGAAGTTGATGCGTGACGAAGTGTCCTGATAGTACATACCGCCTCCTCGACTCGGGAAAGCGCGTGAGCCCCGCCCCACCGTGCAACGCCTGTGCCGCGCTTCATGGCGGAGCTGCGGACCGGGCGGAGTGCATGAGCCGCTCGATCTCCTCCGGGCGACGCGGCGCACCCGCGGAAAGCAGCTCGTAGCCCCCAGCAGTGACCAGCACGTCATCCTCGATGCGGATGCCGAGCCGCTCGTCCGGCAGGTAAATACCGGGCTCTACCGTGAGCACCATGCCGGGCGCGAGCGGAGTGGACCTGTCCCCCACGTCGTGCACGTCCATGCCCAGCCAATGCGAGAGCCCATGGATGAAGTAGCGATCACAGCTTTGCGCACCACACAGGTCGCGGGAATGCTCGCGCAGGTACTCGCGTGCGATCCGGTTCAGAGTCGCCAAGGTTGCCCCGGGCCGCACCGAGTCCAGCGCCGCCTGCTGCGCACCCAACACCAGCTCGTAGAGCCGGCGCTGCCGCCCGGTGAACCGCCCCGAGACCGGCAGGGTACGGGTCACGTCCGCACTGTAATAACCGAACTCCGCCCCCACATCCACCACTACCAGCTCCCCAGCCTGCATCTGCCGGCGGCCGTCATCATAGTGCAGGATGGCCGAATTAGGTCCCGAGCCGACGATGCTGGGAAAGCCCAGGCGCTCGGCGCCGCGCCGGCGGAACGTATACTCGACCAGCGCCTCGAGCTCGTACTCCCATACCCCGGGCCGCAGCGCTCGCATGGCCTGCCGCTGCGCTTCCACGGTGATCTCGACAGCACGGCGCAGCCGCCCCAGCTCGTCCGCGTCCTTGACCAGCCGGAGCGCCGCCAATTCGACGCGCAGGTCTCGGACCTCGAGCTCCGGCCCGAACACCAGCTCGCGAAACAGCACCAGCCGCCCCTCGGCCTCGCCCCGCTTCACGTACAGCCGACCCGTGCGCGCCGGCGAGCCGGCCGCCAGCACCAGGTTCCGGATCTCGGCCTCGGCATTCTCGGCCGCGCTGATGTCGGCGATACCGGTCATCCGCCTGGCCTCCTCGCCCGGCCCGAGCTGCGGGCCGGTCCAGCGCTCGGCCGCCGAGTCCGGTGCCGGTAGATAGAGCTTCACCCCCTCGAGCGTGTCCGCACGAGCTACCAGGACCAGCCACGAGCCGGGCGTTTCCAGCCCGGTGAGGTAGAAAAAATCGTTGTCCTGGCGGAAGTCACCGTCCTGCGGGTAGTCGCCCTCGATGCTCCGCGCGGACGCGGAACGGAGCACCGCAACGCCGTTGCCGATGCGCCGGCCCAGCGCCGCCCGCCGAGCCGACAGGCGCTCCGCAGGCACCGGCCCGGCCGGCGAGCCGAGCTGGGCCGGCGCAGCCGGCGCCCCGAGCAGGATCAACCCGAGCGCGCCCGTCCCCCAGCGCGCGCTGGCCAGCAGCTTCTTCATGAAAGGCACCGCTCCACCGAGATCCCGTGCCTGTGGCAGCTCCTGCGACTCGCGCCGCCGCGGCCGCCACCCCGCCGCCCCGCCGCACGGCCGCTTGCAGCCCAGCCGTCCCCTGGCGTAGATTGATGAAATTTGGACCACCACGCTGCCGAGCGTCAACGCCTGTCTTCATGTCGCGTCCCTTCCCGCCCCGCTCCGCGCCGTACCCGAGAATGTGCCCGGGACGGCGTCCGTAGCTGGCACCGCTCCTGCACTGAGGCAGAGGCATGAGCCCGGTCCATCGCGATCCCGGTACTCCGACGCAGGGTCGGATCCCGTTGGTAGATGACAACCCGGACAACATCGAGGTCGTGGCCGCTCGCCTGCGCTTCCGGGGTCACGAGGTCGAGGCCGCGAGCCGGGGAAGGAGCGCGCTCGAGCGGGTCCGCGAGCGGCCGCCGGACCTGATCCTGCTGGATGTCATGCTGCCCGACATCAGCGGCTACGAAGTAGCGCGCCGGATCAAGCACGACGCTTTCGGCCATCAGGCCGGCGACCGGGTGCTGCAGCAGCTCGCCCGCATCCTCCGGCAGAGCGCGCGCGAAATCGATAAATTGGGGCGCTACCGCGGTGAGGAATTCCTCACCGTGCTGCCGGACACGGATGTAGATGACGGCGCGATCTTCCTCGAGCGGGTCCGCCGCGCCGTCGGCCAGCACTGCTTCGCCATTGGCACCCCGGAGCCGCTCGCCATGACCGTGTCCGCAGGAGTGGCGAGCTACCCGCATCGCGGAGTGCAGGAGCCGGAAACACTGATCCGCTTTGCCGATGAAGCGCTGCATGCGGCGAAAGCAGCGGGGCGGAATCGGGTGGTGCAGCACGGGCAGGTGGAAGTCGGTTCCCCCAAGCAGGGTTAGTGGTAGAATTCACAAAAAACGGCAGCATCGGGACGTTCACGTCCACGAGTACCGTCACAGGTCTGAGGCGGAGCCTCGCTAGCTCTCAATCGATTCGCCCATGGATGGCACGCCTGTGAGCGCCCGTGACCTGGGGGCCGCCGCCCGGCGGGCCACCGAGCTGCGGCACCTCCTGACCGAAGCCATCTACCAGTACTACGTCCTCGACGCGCCCCGCCTCTCCGATGCGGAGTACGACCAGCTCATGCGCGAGCTGAAAGCGCTGGAAGCGGACCACCCCGAGCTGATCGTGCCAGACTCGCCCAGCCGCCGGGTCGGCGCGGAACCGGTAACGCAATTCACCAAAGTCCGGCACCTCGCTCCGATGTACTCCCTGGACAACGCCTTCAACGCAGAGGAACTGCGGGCGTGGGAGGAGCGGAACGCCCGCCTGGTGCGGGAAGTGCGCGAGGCCGGCTACCTGGTCGAGCTGAAGATCGATGGCGCGGCGGTGGCTCTCCTCTACCAGGACGGGATGCTGGTCCGGGGCGCGACCCGGGGCAATGGCGTGCTGGGCGAGGACGTCACGCACAACCTGCGCACCATCCACGAGATTCCACTGCGGCTGCGGGCCGACGCGCGTATTCCGCGCCGCCTCGAGGTGCGCGGCGAGGTGTACATGTCACTCTCCGGGTTCCACGAGCTGAACGAGCGCCGCGTCGCTGCAGGTGAGCCGACGTTTGCCAACCCGCGCAATGCGGCGGCCGGCAGCCTGCGCCAGCTCGATCCGCGCATTACCGCCGGGCGGCCGCTCCGCTTCTTCGGCTTCCAGGTGCAGACGGATCCGGACCGCCCCGCACCCATCGACGCGGCCCGGCAGAGCGAGGTCCTCGAGCTGCTTGCGGCCTGGGGCGTGCCCGTGAACCCCCGGCGTCTGGTCTGCCGCAGCCTGGACGACGTCGTCAGCTTCGCCGTCCAGGAAGAGGAGGCGCGCGGCGAGCTGAACTACGCCATTGACGGCGTTGTGGCTAAGGTGGAGGAGCTGGCCCTCTGGCCGGAGCTGGGCGTGATTGGCGAGCGCGAGCCGCGCTGGGCGATCGCCTACAAGTTTGCCCCGGACCTGGCCAGCACGCGCCTGCTCGCCATCGAGATCAATGTGGGGAGGACCGGCTCGCTCAACCCCTACGCGGTGCTCGAGCCGGTCGAGATCGGCGGGGCGACCGTCAAGCTGGCAACACTGCACAACTTCGAGGATGTAGCCCGCAAGGATCTGCGCATTGGCGACCTGGTGCTGGTGAAGCGGGCGGGTGAGGTCATCCCGCAGGTGGTAGCGCCGATCACGGAGCGCCGCACCGGGCAGGAGCTGACTTTTCAGCCGCCGGAGCGTTGCCCGGTGTGCGGCACGGCGGTCGAGCGGCCGCCGGACGAAGTGATGTTTTACTGTCCCAATGGCTCCTGCCCGGCCCGCATCTTCTGGGGGCTGGTCCACTTCGCGTCGCAGGGCGCCATGGACATCCGCGGGCTGGGCGAGCGCACGGTGCAGCAGTTGCTGGAACGGGAGTTGGTGCGCGACGTGGCCGACCTCTATACGCTGCGGGTGGAGGACCTGCTGCCGCTCGAGGGTTTTGCGGAATTGTCCGCCCGGAAGCTGATCGAGGCCGTCCTGGCCTCGCGCGGGCGGCCGCTCTCACGTCTCCTTTATGGTTTGGGCATCCGCCATGTGGGAGCGCAGGCGGCGCAGATCCTGGCCCGGCGCTTTGGCAGCATGGACGCGCTGCTCGAGGCGACGGAGTCCGAGCTCGCCGGCGTGCACGGAATGGGCAGCACGACGGCGGGCGCGGCGGCGGCGTTCCTGGCGGAGCCGCGCAATCGGGAAGTGATCGGGCGTCTGGCTGCGGCAGGCGTGAGCATGAGGGAGGCGGCCGCTCCGATCGAGTCGCGCGTGCTCGCCGGCCTCACCTTCGTGATCACCGGGACGTTAGCTTCCTTGAGCAGGAAGGAAGCGGCCGAATTCATCGAGCGCCATGGCGGCCACGTGGCCGGCGCTGTGACGCGATCCACGGACTACCTGCTGCTGGGCGGGGACCCCGGCTCGAAGCTGGAACGCGCCCGAGAGCTGGGCGTGCCGCTGCTGGATGAGGCCGGGCTGCGGGCGCTGGCTGCGGCGCGGCGGCCGGGCGAGCTCTCGTGAGCACCGGCTGTCAGCGGCGCCGTTTCACAAATCCACGTGCGTATTCCACCGCCGAGTGCGCGGAGGCCAAGAGCGGCAGCGGCTTCGCGACTGGTATTGATGCCCAGGATCCTCGGCATTGACTTCGGCCAGCGGCGAATCGGCCTGGCCATCAGCGACCCCAGCGCTACCATTGCCCAGCCGCTGCCCACGCTCCTGCGGCGGCGCGGCAAGCGGGCGCCGGTGGGCGCGGTGGCAAGGCTGGTGGAGGAGCGGCAGGCGCAGGAGATCGTCATTGGCCTGCCGCTCACGCCGCAAGGCGAACAGAGCCCGTGGACGCTCGAGGTGCTCGAGTTCGGCCAGAAGCTGGCGCAGCGCACGGGCTTCCCCGTGCACTACGTGGACGAGCGCATGACCTCCGCACGCGCGCAACGCGCCGTACGCTCGTTGGGGCTGCGCCGCGGCCAGCGGCGGGAGAAGGGGCGAGTCGATGCCGCCGCCGCCGTGCTCATCCTGCAGGCGCACCTGGACCGGAGGACTCGTGGCTAACCGGGGTCGGGAGCGACGGGCCGCCCGCCGCCGATCGAGCGACGCGCGAGCCGCCGTCTGGCTAGCGCTCGCACTCGCCCTCGTCGCCTGCACCGGCGAGAGCGGGCCAGCCCTGCGCGTGCGGGTGCCGCCCGGCGCCACCTTCCGACAGGTCGCCGACTCCCTGGACGCCAGGGGCATCGTCCCCAGTGCACTGGTCTTCCGCATCTACGCCCGCCTGGCCGGCGCCGACGAGGACATCAAGGCCGGCGCCTACGCCTTCCGCCGCGGCGCCCCCTGGCCCAGGATCCTCGAGGACCTGCGCCTCGGCCGGGTGCTGACTTTCCGGCTCACCGTCCCCGAGGGGTGGGACCTGCAGCGTATAGCCGCCAGGATCGGCGCGCTGAGCAACCGTCAGGCAGACTCCGTGCTCGGCGTGCTCCTCGATTCCGCCACGGCACAGCGCTTCGGCGTGCCCGGGCCGACGCTCGAAGGGTACCTGTATCCCGCCACTTACCAGATTCCAGTCGATGCGCCGCTGGACACGCTGATCGGCCGTATGGTGGTGCGCTACCGCAGCGTGTGGACGCCGGCGCGCCTGGCGCAGGCCAGTGTGCGGAAGTTGACGGAGCGAGAGGCGGTCACCCTCGCGTCGATCATCGAGCGAGAGGTCAAACGTCGCGAGGAGATGCCGCTGATCTCGGCCGTCTACCACAACCGCCTGCGTATCGGGGTTCCGCTGCGGGCCGACCCCACCGTGCAGTACGCCTTGGGCCAGCACCGCCGGCGGCTGCTTTACGCGCACATCGACAGCGTGGCCAGGAGCCCCTACAACACCTACCGCCATCGCGGGCTGCCGCCCGGCCCCATCGCCTCGCCCAGCGTGCAGGCGATCGAGGCCGCGCTCTACCCCGCGCCCGCCGACTACCTCTACTTCGTGGCCCGCCCCGACGGCAGCCATATCTTTACGCGCTCGCTCGAGGAGCATAATCGGGTGAAGGCAGCCCTGCGCCGGAACGAGCGGGCCCTGCGGCGCCGCCCCCTCCCGGGCGGCGGAGGCAGCAGCCGGCCGGCCGCACCCTGATGGACCTGCGCCTTATCGTCATCACGGACCGGGAGCTGGCTGCGCCCCGCGACATGATCGAGGTCGTGCGCCAGTGCCTGGGGGCGGGCGCGCCGGCTGTGCAGCTCCGGGACAAGCGGGCGGACGCCCGCTCGCTCTACGAGCAGGCGCTGCTGCTGCGTGCGCTCACGGTCAAGCACGGGGCGCTCCTCTTCGTGAATGATCGGCTGGATGTGGCGCTGGCCGGCGGCGCGGACGGCGTGCACCTGGGGCCTGCCGACCTGCCCATCGCGCTGGCGCGCCGGATCGCGCCGCGTCCCTTCCTCATCGGCTGCTCGACGGATGACCCGGCAGCCGCTGCCCGCGCCGAGGCCGGGGGCGCCGACTACATCGGATGCGGCGCCGTCTTCGGCACCTCCAGCAAGCCGGAAGCCGCGGGCCACCGCATCGGGCTCGCCGGGCTCCAGGCCGTTGTGCGGGCGGTGAAGCTTCCAGTGGTTGCGATCGGCGGCATCGACCTGGAAAACGTGGCCCAGATCCCGGGCACGGGGGCGGCGGGCGTGGCGGCAATCGGCGCAGTCATGGGAGCGGCCGACCCCGGTGCCGCCGTGCGCGAGCTGCTCTCGGCCTTCCCCCCCTATCGCCACGGAACTCCTCGTTGACGACAGGCTGGGCACACGAAACCCCCGGGCCTCACGAGGAGGACCGGGGGTTCGCGTCAGAGAATAGGCC
>JACQVE010000167.1 GCA_016209965.1 Gemmatimonadota bacterium
GACCTGGCGCTGCGCCTCTTCTACACGGCCGAGCGGGTCCAGCCGTACCAGTTGCCGCCGCACCTGCGCGGCTTTGTGGACCGCTCCTGCCGTATGCTGCGCATGCCCTTCCCGCGCTTCGTCATCATCCATGACGGCGCGCCCAACGCCTTCACCTACGGCCACACGCCGCACAATGCCCGTATCGTGCTTACCCGGGGCGTGATCGACCTGCTCGAGCCCGGCGAGCTCGAGGCCGTGGTTGCCCACGAGCTGGGGCACGCGCGCAACTGGGACATGCTGCTCATGGCCGCGGCGCAGCTCGTGCCGCTGGTGCTCTACCTGCTCTACCGCTTTGTGCTGGACGCAGGGCGCAAGGAGCGGGCGGCGCCGGGCAAGCAGCGCTACACGGTCGCGCTGGGCGCCTACGTGCTGTACGTGCTGGCGCAGTATGTGGTGCTGTGGCTGTCCCGGACGCGCGAGTACCAAGCGGACCGGTTTGCGGGGCAGATCACTACCCGGCCCAATGACCTGGCCACGGCACTGGTCAAGATCGCCTATGGCCTGGCCGGCCAGGACTCGAGCCAGGCGGCGGGCGCGGAGGGCGGGGAGAGCGCGCAGCGCGCGAGGGCGCGCGCCGGGCGGAGCTTCAAGATGGAAGCCGTGGGCGCGCTGGGGGTGTTTGACCCCGGCATGGCCCGGGGCTTCGCCGTCGCCTCCTACGCGCGGCCTGCGGACGCCAATTCGCCCGGCCCCGGCGGCCTCGACCCTGCCGCAGTGAGGGGCGCCATGCGCTGGGACCTGTGGAACCCCTGGGCGCGCTTCTACGAGCTGCATTCGACGCACCCGTTGGTGGCGTTGCGGCTCAGGCACCTGGCTCAGGTGGCGCGGTCGCTGGGGCAGGAGCCGGCGATTGTGTTCGACGAAGCGCAGCCGGAAGGGTACTGGGACGAGTTCGTAGCGGATTTCCTGGTCAGGCTGCTCCCCTGGCTGGCCTTCGGCGCGTTCGCGACCGCAGGGTACGTGACCGGGACGCCATGGCTCTACGCTCTGGCCCTGTCCGCGGGCGGGGCGGCTTCGCTGGTGAAGCTGCTCTATTCGTATCCCCAGGGCTTCTTCCCCACGCTGCCCGTGGCCAGCCTGCTCAAGAAGGTGAAGGTCTCGGGCGTGCGCGGCGTGCCCTGCCGGCTGCAGGGGCGCATCATCGGCCGGGGCGTGCCCGGTCTCATCTGGTCCGAGGACTTCGTGCTGCGCGACGAGACGGGGATCATCTTCCTGGACTACCGCCAGCCCTCGCGGCTGTGGGAGTTCTTCTTCGGCCTCATGCGCGGGCAGCAGCTCCAGGGCGTGTCCATCGAGGCCACGGGGTGGTACCGCCGCGCCCCCGTGCCCTACGTCGAGCTGAACACGCTGACCGCGTACGGCCAGACGCGGCGCTGCTGGGTCTACTTCTTCAAGTTCTTCATGGCCCTGGCAATGCTGCTGGCAGGTATGCTGGGGATCGCGTGGATGGGTTGATCGGCCGGCCCGGTGCCGTGCCCGTGCCCCTGCCCGTGCCCGCTCCATAAGCTGGCCTGCGCATTGCGAGCGAAGCGAATCGGGGGCTCGAACGAACTGTCGGATGTCAGGAGTGCTGAAGGATGGGTGGTAAGCCGACTTCACAGCCGGGGGAGCGCCGCTACTGGTCGCGCCAAGTTACCGAGCGAAGCAATGCGCTCGACCTGGAGCGCGACGTCTTCACCTGGACGGACCCGCGCCGCATCGCGTCATCGCTCAAGCGCTCCGCCGAGCGGAGCCAGCGCCGCAAGGGTACGCCCTATCAGTCGGCCATGTCCATGCTCAACTTCTACATCAATCGTGCGGGCCGGAAGCTCGAACCACGGCAGCGGCGGGTGCTCGAGCAGGCCAAGCAGGAATTGCGCAAGCAGTTCGGGCACGAGTAAGCCCTCCTGACGCAGGCCACGACTGACCCGCCGCCGCCACACCCCGGCCACTCCATGGCTGGCAATCTTTCTCGCCAGGCTGAGACCCGGTCATGGTAGCCCGTCACGACAGCCGATCCTGCCGGTAAGACCCCAGCGCCCTCGCGCTTCTCCTTGACACCCCGGCGCCCGCGCTGTTACTGTACGTACAGTATATGACGTCAACCTTGTATAAGGGGAATTGAAGGCATGGCTCGGGGCAAGATGGTGTACGTCTCGGCAGCAGCACACCGCCGGCTCAAGATTCTGGCCGCTCGGCGCAACCGTCCTATGGGAGAGCTGGTCGAGGAGCTGGTGGAGCGCGAGGCGGAGGAGATTGAGAACCCCTGGCTGAGCCCCGTGGGGCTCGGTTTGCAGGAGCGTGCGCTGGCCGAGGCCTGGGGTGATCCGGCGCTGGACGTCTACGACGATGATTGACGTCCGGCGCGGCGACGTTGTGCTTGTGGCCTTCCCGTTCGTGGGGGAAGGTGGGGTCGGGCGGAAGCGGAGACCTGCCGTGGTCGTGCAGTCGGACCGCTACAACCGGCGCAGGGCGGCGGTGATTCTCGCTGCCATCACGAGCACGCAGAAGCAGCGTGATCTCCCGTGCAAAGTGACGGTCGCGCGCGATAGCCCCGACGGTCGCCACGCGGGACTGCGAACGGACAGCGTGGTAGACTGCCAGACCCTCATCACCCTGCCGCGAAGAGAGCTGGTCGCTCGGCTCGGGAGCCTTCGTCCGGAAGTCCTGAGCCTTATTGATCGTGCTATCGAAGATGCGCTGGGATTGCCCGGTCCGCGTGCCCAAGCTGTTCCGAAGTCCCCTCCATCCTGAGTCACGCGAGCAGGCAAACGGCCACGGCACTTTTCGAAAGCGGCTGGCTTGCCCAGGCTGGTCTAGGCTGCCGGTGTGCGGTGCGCCTCACGGCGGATGTGATCAGCCAGGCCGCACGCACTCTCCGAGCAGACCCATGGCATCGCGTAACTGCGCATCGGAGAGGTAGGGTGCGGGGCCGAGGCGGAGGACCTCGCCCCGATAGTCCGTATGGACGCCGCGGCGGCGCAGTGCGCCGCACAGCTCGGCGGCGCGGGGCGCGCGCAGTGCCAGGAAGCCGCCGATCCCGGAGAGCTCGAGGGAGCGGTCTCGGTCGATGACCCTGGGATCGAGGTCAAGCCCGTCGAACTCGCGCGCCAAGACCCCCATCTGGTGCTGGCTGACCTCCCGTAGCAATTGGGGGGTGAGCCCCTGCCCATCGAAGAAGTCGAAGACCGCGGCGGCGCGGTAATGGCTGGTGGGGTCGTAGGTCGCGCCGGCGAAGCGGTCCGGCCCGCGGCCGTAGGCGACCCGGCCCTCGCGTCCGGCCGAGGTGAGCGCGGTGAATTCACTGAACCACCCGGTGATCACCGGACGCAGCTCCGTCCCCGGCGCCACGCGCAGAAATGCATTCCCCTCGCCCAACTGGCAGTACTTGTAGCCGCCGCCTGTGACGAAGGCATCCTCCAGACCCTCCGCCCGCATCGAGAACGGCACCACATCCAGCTGGTGGTAGGCGTCCACCAGCAGCGCCGCGCTGGCGCGCCGGCACGCCTCGGCCAGTTGGCCCAGCCCACGCACGATGCGGGCACTGAGGAACAGAACCGAGGAGATGAGGACGGCGGCGGTGCGCCCGTCGACCGCCGCAGCGGCGCGCTCCGCCAGGCTTGTGACCGGCTCCGCCGGCAGCTTCACCACTTCGATCCCCTGCTCCGCCAGCCGGTCCAGCTGCCGGCGGATGCTATGGAACTCGGCGTCGCTCGTGAGCAGCCGGGGCCGGTCGCCGAGCGGCAGTGCCGAGAGGAAGCGCACCACCAGCTCGTGGGTGTTCGCGCCCAGGGCGATGTTCGCGGCGGCGTCGTCCAACAGCCGCGCGTAGCCCTGGCGCACCCGTTCCGCCTGCGCGAAGGCATGCTCCCACTTCTCGTCCACCCAGCGGGCGGCGTCCAGCCAGGCCTGCTGCTGGGCTTCGAAGCCCGCGTCGGGCCACGCCTGGTGCGAGTGTCCGGTAAGCAGCAGCCGGTTGGCCACGTCGAAGCGGGAGTAGTGCGACGCGAGGGCGTTGGGCGAGGCGTAGAGCGCCTCCACTGTGAGCATCGTGTCAACACTCCAATCGTTTGGCGGATGCACCTGGATGCTTGAACACATCCTCACGGGCCTGGATAGGAGATCCCTCGACCCCGGCGCGGAGCTTATCCTGAGCCCTTCGACTGCGCTCAGGGCAGGCCCTTCGACCCTGCTCAGGGCAGGCTCCGTCGAAGGACGCCTCCGCTCGGGATGACAGCAAGACGGTCATCAGGTGACAGCAAGACGGTCATTCGGAGGCTGAGGCAACGAACCGCGGCTCGGGGATAACAGGTGCGCTCACAGCTCCGAGCGGATCTCCCACAGGTCGGGGAAGGCGCGCCGGTTGAGCGTGGTGTGCAGGTAGGCCGCGCCGCTGGTGCCCCCCGTGCCCGGCTTCGCGCCAATGGTGCGCTCGACCATCTTGACATGACGGTAGCGCCACTCCTGCATCCCCTCGTCGAGGTCGACGAAGCGCTCACACAGCTCGCTCACGGTCGGGTCGGTGCGGTAGATCTCGATGAAGATGCGTTGCAGCGCAGGCGAGGGCTGGACGGGCTGCCTGGAATCGCGCTCGAGCTGGTCCCGCGGGACGGCGTGTCCGCGCCGTGCCAGGTACTTCAGGAACGAGTCCCAGATGGTGGGCCGGCTATAGCGCTCCTCGAGGAAACGCCGCATCTCGCTGCCCTCCCGGTAGTGGATCACCGCGGACCAGCGCTTCTGGCCCAGCGCGAACTCGAGGGCGCGGAACTGGTGGGACTGGAACCCGCTACCCGTCTCGAGCCGGTCGCGGAAGACCAGGAACTCGAGCGGCGTCATGGTCTCGAGCACGTCGATCTGCGCGACCAGCACCTTGAGGATCGTGAGCACGCGCTTGAGCGTGTGCTGCGCGCGCGAGGTCTCGCCCGCCTCGAGCAGCTCCTGCAGGTGGTCCAGCTCGTGGAGGACCTCCTTGAACCACAGCTCGTAGACCTGATGGATGATGATGAAGAGGGTCTCGTCGTGCTCGGGGCCCTCGGACTGAGGGACCTGGAGCGAGAGCAGCTCGGGGAGCCTGAGGTAGCTCGAGTAGGTCAGGGGCATAGCGGGTTATTAGCGGGTTATTGGGGCTCGGGCTCCACGGCGGCTACGCCGACGCTGGGCTCGGGCTCGGAACCTCGAAGGAAGCTGTCGTTGCACTTCCGGCCGCAGTCGCGGCCTGGACGCCGGCACAGCCGGGACCTGCTCCGTGGAGCCCGAGCCCAGCGAAGCGGAGCCCGAGCCCGAGCCCGAGCCCTCACACGAACCTCGGGGTGTAGCGGTTCAACGTCGAGTACTGCGGCGGCCAGGGGTAGGGCCAGCCCATCTCGTAGGCCGCGTGGCGGGTCCAGTAGGGGTCCCACAGGTGTGCGCGCGCCAGCAGGCAGAGGTCGGCGCGGCCGGCGGCCAGGATTGTGTTCACATCGGTATACGACGAGATATTCCCGACCGCCATGGTCGGGATGCCCGCCTCGTGGCGGATCCGGTCACTGAACGGCGTCTGGAAGAGCCGGCCGTAGGCGGGGCGCTGCTCGGCCACGGTCTGACCCGCCGAGACATCGATGATGTCCGCGCCCTGCGCCTTGAACATGCGCGCGACCTCGACCGCCTCGGCGGAGTCCACGCCGCCGGGCACCCAATCCAGGGCCGAGATGCGCACCGACATGGGCTTGTGCTGCGGCCATGCCGCGCGGATGGCGGCGAAGACTTCGAGCGGGTAGCGCATCCGGTTCTCGAGCGTGCCGCCATATAGGTCCGTGCGCCGGTTGGTGAGCGGGGAGACGAAGCTGGCCAGTAGATAGCCGTGGGCGCAGTGCAGCTCGAGCCAGTCGAAGCCCGCCTCTTCCGCCATGTGCGCCGCTCGTACGTAATCGGCCTTCACCTGCTCCATGTCCTGCCGTTCCATCTCGCGGGGCACGGGGCTGTGCGGGAAGTAAGGGATCGCCGACGCCGAGACGATGGGCCAGCCACCCTCCTCGAGCGGCTCGTTGTCGCCCTCCCAGATCAGCCGGGTCGCACCCTTGCGGCCGGCGTGGCCGAGCTGGATCCCGATCCTGGCCTGGCTCGAGCGGTGCACGAAGTCGACGACGCGACGCCAGGCGCCCACGTGCTCCGGCTTGTACAGCCCCGCGCAGCCGGGCGAAATGCGCGCCTCCGGGCTGATGTCCGTCATCTCCGCCATGACCAGCGCCGCGCCGCCCATGGCGCGGCTGCCCAGGTGCACCAGGTGCCAGTCGCCCACCGTGCCATCCTCGGCCGTGTACTGGCACATGGGCGAGACGACCACGCGGTTGTGCAGCACCAGCTCCCGCACGCGGAAGGGGGTGAAGAGCGGTGGCGGCGCGCCCCGGCGCGGCACCAGAAGGGGCGCAGCGGCCGGCGGCAAGCGGGGCTCCGGCTCCTCGGGCGGCTCCTGCCGGTGGGGCACGGCCACTCCGCTCTGCCGCTCCGCCCCGGCGGCATACCACTCGTCCACGCGGGCAACGAAGGCGGGATCCCGCACCTCGAGGTTGGCGTGGGTGAGCCGCAGGCTGCGCGTGAGCAGTGAGAACGCGAACTGCAGCGGCTCCATCTCCATGTAGCGCTCGGTGTCCTCGAACCAGGAGAGCGAGACCTGCGCCGCGCGCTGCAGGCTCTCGACGGCGGGGCGCCGCGCCGCCTGGTACGCCGCCAGCGCGGCACACAGCTCCTGCTGCTCGCCCAGCGCCGCCGCCAGCGCGATGGCGTCCTCCATGGCCAGCTTGGTCCCGGAGCCGATCGAGAAGTGGGCCGTATGGGCCGCATCGCCCAGCAGCACCACGTTCTGGTGATGCCAGCACTCGTTCCGCACCGTGGCGAACTGGCGCCACAGCGAGCGGTTCTTGAGCAGCCGGTGCCCCTCGAGCTCCTCCGCGAAGAGCCGCTCGCAGAAGGCGATGGTCTCGTCCTCCGTGGCGCGGTCCAGGCCCGCGGCGCGCCAGGTGGCCTCCGTCGCCTCGACAATGAAGGTGGCGCACCCGCCCTCGTACTGATAGGCGTGCACGCGCCAGAGACCGTGCTGGTCGTACTTGAAGTAGAAGGTGAAAGCGGGGAACGGCCGCGTGCTGCCTAGCCAGACAAAGCGGTTGGGCCGGACATCGATGGTGGGGCGGAAGACGTCCTCGTGCCAGGCGCGCACCGTGCTGTTGAAGCCATCGGCGGCCACGATCAGGTCGGAGCCGCCCAGCATGGCCGACTCGCTCACCTGGCACTGGAAGCGCAGCTCAACGCCCAGCGACTCCGCGCGCCGGGCCAGGATCTCGAGCAGCGCGCGGCGCGAGAGCCCGCTGAAGCCGTGGCCTGTCGAGGTGAGGACCTGGCCTCGATAGTGGATGTCGATCTCGTTCCAGTGCGCGAAACGCTCGGCCATGGCGGCAAACGTCTCGGGATCGGCCCCGGCCAGGCCATGGCCGGTGGCGTCCGAGAAGACGACGCCAAAGCCGAACGGGTCGTCCAGCCGGTTGCGCTCGAAGACCACGACCTGGTGTCGCGGGTCCGCCCGCTTCATCAGGATCGAGAAGAAGAGCCCGGCCGGGCCGCCCCCCACTATAGCAATCTTCACGGCAGCGCCTCCACGGTGCTGCTTCCCTTCGTACCCGTACCCGTATCCGTATCCGTACCCGTGCCCGTGCCCGTGCCCGATCCCTCCGACCTTTGCGCTTCCGGTCCCTCCGCCAGTCCCGATCCCGCTCCCGATCCCGCTCCTGATCCGGATGTTTCCCTGGCCGCCTCTCCCGCTCCCGCCTCCGCCCACCCGCGCACCAGATGCGACGCAATGATCAGATGCTGCATCTCCGTCGTGCCCTCATAGATGCGCAACGCCCTCACGGCGCGGTACAGTCGGTCCACCGGGTGATCGGCCAGTAGGCCGCGCCCGCCCAGGACCTGCACCGCGTCGTCGACAATGCGCTGCGCCGCCTCGGTCGCGAACGCCTTGGCCATGGCCGCCTCGGCCGTGATGCGCTCGGCGCCGCGGTCCTTCTCCCAGGCCGCCCGGTAGGCGAGCAGCCGCGCCGCGGCCAGGTCCGTGGCCATGCGCGCGAGCTTCTCCTGCACCAGCTCGAACTCGGCGAGCGCCCGGCCGAACTGGCGCCGGGCGGTGGCGTGGGCCAGCGCCTCGGCGAGCGCGCGGGCCGCCATGCCGCAGGCGGCGGCCGCCACTGTGGGGCGCAGCCGGTCCAGCGTGGCCATGCCCAGCTTGAAGCCGGCGCCCTCCTCGCCCAGCCTCCAATCCCCCCGCACCCGGCACGCCTCGAACGC